>NZ_NSGB01000009.1:0-230980 GCF_002294785.1 Mesorhizobium sp. WSM3868
GTCTGTTCAGGGGCGGGTCGCTTCAACATGACCCAGTGAATCAAAAACCCCCGGCAAACGCCAGGGGTTTGTCAGCAGTCTGAAGGCCGCCTCGTGGGCGGCCTTTCGAAATCAGCTTATCGCCGGTTTTACTCGGCGTCCTTGGCGGCCTTCTTCTTCGGCGCGGCCTTCTTCTTGGGCTCTTCCGCCTCACCGGCTGCTTCGCCGGCCTTGGCCTCGGCTTTCTTGGAGGAAGCCTTCTTCGCCGGCTTCGCCTTGCTGGCGCTCTCGGCCTCCTCGTCGTCCGCCATCAGCTCTTCCTTGCTGACCTTCACGTCCTCGACCGAAATCTGGCCCAGCAAATAGTCGACGACCTTTTCCTCGAACATCGGCGCGCGGAGCGAATTAATCGCCTCGGGGTTGCTGCGGTAGAACTCGAAAGCTTCCTGCTGCTGGTTGGCCGGGAAGCGGCGAACCTGCTCGAACAGGCCGCGCTGCAGTTCTTCGTCCGACACGGTGACCCCGGCCTTCTCGCCGATCTCGGCAAGAACCAAGCCGAGACGCACGCGACGTTCGGCCAGGCGCATATATTCGGCGCGCGCCTCTTCCTCCGTCGTTTCTTCGTCGGCAAAGGTACGGCCGGCGGCTTCGAGGTCGCGGTTGACCTGCGCCCAGATGTTGTTGAACTCGGCCTCGACGAGCTTCGACGGCGCCTCGAAGGAATAGGCGGCATCGAGCTGGTCGAGCAGCTGGCGCTTCACCTTCTGGCGGGTCATGGAACCGAACTGGTTCTCGATCTGGCCGCGCACGATCTCGCGCAGGCGCTCCAGCGATTCCAGGCCAAGGTTCTTGGCCGTCTCGTCATTGATCTCGAGCGCGCCGGGCTTGGCCACTTCCTTGACGGTGACGTCGAAGGTGGCTTCCTTGCCGGCCAGATGCGCTGCCTGGTAGTTCTCCGGGAAGGTCACCGTGACCTGCTTCTCATCGCCCGCCTTGGTGCCGACCAGTTGGTCCTCGAAGCCCGGGATGAACTCTTTCGAGCCCAGCACCAGCGGCTGGTCGGTGCCGGCGCCGCCGGCGAACGCCTCGCCGCCGATCTTGCCGACATAATCGATGCTCACGCGATCGCCTTCGGCGGCCTTGCCCTCCTTGGGCTCGTAGCTGCGAGCCGATTCAGCGACCCGCTTCACCTGGTCGTCGACCTCCGATTCCGGCACGTCGTAAACCTGACGCGTCACCTTGATGTCGGAGAAATCCTTGACCTCGATGGCCGGGATGACCTCGTAATTGAGGCGGAACTCGAAGTCGGCGCCGCCGGCCAGGATCTTCTCCGCCTCCTTCTCGTCCTCGGTCATGATGACTTCAGGCTGCATGGCGGCCTTTTCGCCGCGGCCCGAGATGATCGAGCGGGTCGAGTCGTTGAGGATCTCGTTGACCACCTCGGCCATGAACGACTTGCCGTACATCTTGCGCAGGTGCTGCACCGGTACCTTGCCCGGGCGGAAACCGTTGATCCGCACCTTGCCGCGGGCGTCGTTCAGCCGCGCCATCAGCTTGGCTTCCATGTCACCGGCCGGCACGGTGATCTTGATCTCGCGCTTGAGACCGGAGTTGAGCGTTTCGGTGACCTGCATCCTAAAACCTTTGTTTTCACCAACGAGGCTGCCAAACGGTCCTTAGCCGTTTACAGCCTGCCGGTATATTCTTGCCGGAAATGGCTTTGGTACGGAACCTGGTGATTTGACCGCCAATGCGGCTCAAACTCTCCTGAACTGCGCTTCCAAAATGTGAAGAAGTCTTTGTTTTTCCTACTTCTTCTTACATTCGGCAGAAGCGGATAGTCGCGTCCCGTCACATTCGACACGCCTTTTGTCACAGGCTAGGCTAATTTTCAACCATCTTCGCGATTACGAGAATGACGGTGACTTGGACCCCGACATTGACAGAATGATGGCTACATGGGATTGCCGGGGAACGCGGATGTGGCGGAATTGGTAGACGCCCTGGATTTAGGTTCCAGTGCCGAAAGGCGTGGGGGTTCGAGTCCCTTCATCCGCACCACCCTTCGCCTGCGAGCTTCTGGTGGTAGGCCACCCCATGGTCGTCAGAGCGAAGGGTGTCCTCCGAACCTTTGGCAGGAAGGATCGGAGCCATCAACTCCTGGCGGCGCACGCAAAGGCTCGAGCAGACAACCCGCTTTTTCGTGTGCAATTCCCTTGAAATAGCGCGTCAACAGGTTCTTAGTCGCAGCAACAGGCAGGTTGGGGCTCTGTCAGGTTGTGCGCGTAGTTTCTCTGGTTCTGGCGGTTGGGTCGGCTGTCGCGGCAGCGACATGTCACGTTGAGGCCTTGGAGTACACTTCGGTTTCCTCTCCGGGCCAGCAGCCAATGCTTCTTGTATCCGGTGAGTTTGGCGCCAATGAACCCCTGAACGCCTTCAGCAACGCGGTTGCGAGCAGCAGGGCCAGGATGATCGTATTCAACTCCCGCGGCGGCAACGTCGGCAGTGCGATTCGCTTGGGGAGCGAATGATCCGGGCGGCGGGTTTGGATACTCTTCAGCTTCGCCAATTGCAGTGCGCTTCAGCCTGCTCACTGGCCTTCCTGGGCGGCGTCCACCGCGTTGCCGAACCAGGTTCCATCGGCGTTCATCGGCCGTCCCTCAAACCGGCCGACGGGATGTCAAATGAAGACGCGGAGGCCCGTTTCCAGTTCGGCACGGCCGCAATCATATCCTATGTGGTCGAGATGGGAGCGGATCCCAAGCTGATGGAATTGGCTTCGAGCTATGACAAGCATGACATACGGTACCTATCGGCCAGCGAAATGGCAGAGTTGCGTGTGACCAATGCCGCAGCGAACCAGCCGCAAGCGGATGCATTGCAGGTATCAACGACGCCGGATCCTGCGTCCGTGTCCGCTCCTGCGCCCGACGCCAGGCAACAGCCGGAAAGCGTTGCGGTCGCCTTCGTCAGGGATCTCATCGAGCATCATGGCGATAACAACGATTTCGCTCTTGCTCAGGCTCGGGCGTCCTACGCTCCCACGGTCGACTATCATGGCAAGTTGACGAACCTAAGTTCGATCATTGAGGACAAGAGGAGCTATTACCAGCGATGGCCTGAACGCGGATACAACGTCCGCAATGACAGCATTGCGGTCAGCTGCGCCAACGATCGCTGCAACGTCTCAGGCATCTACGACTGGATTGTGCGCAGCCCCTCGACACACAAGCAGGAGAAAGGCGTAGCGGACTTCAGCTATACGATATCGATCGGTCCCTATCCCAAAATCATCGCCGAGACGGGCGATGTCCGGCCATAACCAGGACCGTCGTTAACCCGGACCGTCGCGCTGACGCCCAGGCCCGAACACACTAATAAAGCGGCTCCTCGAACAGCGTCTTGTCGCCGTCCATGAGCGCCTTGATCTGCGCCTTGCCATCGGCGGAGAGCGCCAGCTTGACGCCGAACGGCCGCACGCGCATGTCGTTCTGGATCGCCATCCCCTTGCCCTCCGGCAGGTAGAAACGCTCGATCCCGTATTCCGGCGTGATCGTCATCTCGGGTGAGCGCAGATCCCAGCCATCCGCTACATGCCCGACAATGTCGGCCTCATCGGAAGCGGCAGGCGCCGGCGCCTGATCGAACCATGCCGCGCTCGGCTGCCAGTAGCCGTCCACAGCCTTCTTCAACCTGACGACGATCTCGGAGTCGTTGCTGGTGAACTTGCCCGGCGGAATGTTGGCGATAAGCTTCACCGGGATGCGCGAGATGTCATAGCCAAGCGAGATATAATCGCCGCGCAGAAGATCGCGCGGGTCAACGGGCTCAACCTTGAGCAGGACCTCCTTGCCGTTGCGCAGGATCGCCGCGCGTCCGGCGATGATCCAGCCCAGCAAGCCGATTTGGACAAGCGCCGTCACCAGCGCCGCGATGATCAGTCTTTTGCCGCTCATGCCGCTGCTCCTCCGGCGGGCGTCTTCATTCGTTTTTCAACGCGGATGATGACCAGCGCCAGTATTCCCAGCAGCATGGCCGCGGACAGGAAGAAGCCCGCCGTGTCGAGCATCGACTGCAACATCACCACATAGATAATGGCGAGCTCGAAGGCAAAGCCGGCATACGCCACCCAGCGCAAGCCTCTGCTTTCACGGCCGCCGAGCATGATCGCCGCGACGATGCCGGCAAGCGCGGCTGCCGAGGCAATGGCAAAGCCGCTGTTGTAGCTCGCCTCATCGGCCAGTTCGAACTGGACCATTGCGAGGCCGGCAAGAAAGCCGATGAGCGCATGCAATGGCAGCCTGCCGCCGAGTTGCACGACGCTGTCGACGGGTTCGGCGACAAAGATCGCTGCCGCGAACAGCAGCATCGAGACGAGCACGAGCGGAATCGCGACCTGGAGCGTGTTGTGGTCGATCGCCAGCAGCAGGAGATAGAATACGATCGAAAGGATGATGACGTGCCGCGCCGCCTGGCTGCGTGTCCAGAATGAGATGGCGAACAGCACCAGCACGATAGCGGCGAAGAGATGCGGGAACTCGGCACGGCGGAAAAATCCTCCCCATTTAAGGAACAGCCAGGCATCGGCGATGCCGACGGAGGCGACGGTGAGCGGGTTCGAGCGCAATGCGACCGCCGCCAGCGCCGTGCCGGCGCACCACGTCAGCAATGCCGAAGCCTCGTCGCCCGACAGATGATACATCTGACCGATCAGCGCGATTGACCCGCCAAAGGCCGCGGCGGCGATGATCCATAGCGCCTCACCGATCGCCGCATGGTCGCGTGTCTTCAGAACGGCGCCAGCGACATAACCGCCGAGGATGACAGCAAACAGCGCCGTCACGCGCGCCAGGCGCGGAATGGCTTCCCAGTTGGCGGCGACGAAGATCAGGATCGCGGCACCGAACAGTAACGCCGCCATCATCGCCAGGATAGAGCCGAAGCTCAGCGAGGCGCGATCGTTGGCGGCAACGTCACGCGTTAATGCGTCCGCCGTCGGCGCGTCGATCAGGCCCGCCGCCCGCCAGCGGGCGATATCGGCCCTCACCTTCGTCGCATAGCCCGCCATCCGTTCCCCCCGAGCTTTGGCCATTTTACAACCGCGCGCCGCAAATCGTTGACGCAACGGCATTTTCCGATTCGGTCTTGCTTATGGCGCAAGCGTGAATCGCCGTTAATGTTGCATTGCACAATTTGCATTGCTGCCATGCACCAATGGCACTTTTAAACCGATATGACCCCGCCTATTTTCCGTTCGTACACAAACGGAATGATCCGAACCAAAGACGAAACGAGCACTACCATGAACCTGATCCGCAACTACCGCAACTGGCGCCGCTACCGGGACACCGTTTCCGAGCTGAGCCGCCTGTCGAACCGTGAACTGACCGACCTCGGCATCAGCCGCAGCGACATTCACTACGTCGCTCGCAAGGCGGTCTAATCCGCTTCGGACCGCGAATGGTCCGAACCAGTTTTTGAGAAGAGCAAGACAATGAACCTGATCCGCAGCTACCGTAACTGGCGCGTTTATCGCGAGACGGTTTCTGAGCTGGGTCGGCTTTCGAACCGCCAGCTCAATGATCTCGGCATCGTTCGCGACGAGATCAAGATGATCGCCCGCAAGGCGGTTTGACAAGGAATCTCGCCAGGGTCGACCTCCTCCCCGACCCTGACGGATACGGTCAGCCTTTACCTCCTCCCGAAGGTTGACCACCGAAACGGCGCCCGCCGGACCTCCTCCCCCGGCGGGCGTTGTTCTCCGAAAGGATCCGCCCCTTCAATTGGCGGAAGGAATTTCGTCAAAGCCGACCTCCTCCCCGGCAATGACGAATATGGTCGATCTTCACCTCCTCCCGAGGATCGACCCCCAAAACGACACCCGCCGGACCTCCTCCCCCGGCGGGTGTTGTTGTTTTGGAGGTAGTCGGCCCGTCGAAGCCGGCAATTGCATTCGCCGCGCCAAGCGACTATCTCGGCGCTCATGAGCAAAGATCCCGTTCACGTCATCGGCGGCGGCCTCGCCGGCTCCGAAGCCGCATGGCAGATCGCAGAAGCCGGCGTGCCGGTCGTGCTGCACGAGATGCGCCCGGTGCGCGGCACCGACGCGCACAAGACCGACGGGCTCGCCGAGCTCGTCTGCTCCAACTCGTTCCGCTCGGACGACGCCGAGACCAATGCAGTTGGCTTGCTCCATGCCGAAATGCGGCTCGCCGGCTCGCTGATCATGAGCGCCGGCGACGCGCACCAAGTCCCGGCCGGCGGCGCTTTAGCCGTCGACCGCGACGCTTTTTCCGAGGCAGTAACCGCAAAAATCGAAGCGCATCCGCTGATTGCCATCCAGCGCGAGGAAGTGTCTGGACTTCCGCCGGCGGATTGGGACCAGGCGATCATCGCCACCGGTCCGCTGACCGCGCCTTCGCTTGCGCAGTCGATTGCCGAAGCAACCGGCGCCGATGCGCTCGCCTTTTTCGACGCCATCGCGCCGATCGTGCATTTCGACACCATCGACATGAACACCTGCTGGTACCAGTCGCGCTACGACAAAGTTGGCCCCGGCGGCACCGGCAAGGACTACATCAACTGCCCGATGGACAAGGAGCAATATCTCGCCTTCGTGGCGGCGTTGCTGGACGGCCAAAAAACCGAGTTCAAGCAGTGGGAAGGCACGCCCTATTTCGACGGCTGCCTGCCGATCGAGGTGATGGCCGAGCGCGGCGTCGAGACGCTGCGCTACGGGCCGATGAAGCCGATGGGGCTGACCAACGTCCACAATCCGTCGGTCAAAGCCTATGCAGTGGTGCAGCTTCGCCAGGACAATGCGCTGGGCACGCTCTACAACATGGTCGGTTTCCAGACCAAGCTGAAGCATGCCGAGCAGATCCGCATCTTCCGCACCATTCCCGGACTGGAGAATGCCGAATTCGCCCGCCTCGGCGGCCTGCACCGCAACACTTATATCAACTCGCCGACGCTGCTCGATCCGTCGCTGCAGCTGAAGTCGCGCCCCGGCCTGCGTTTTGCCGGCCAGATCACCGGTTGCGAAGGCTATGTCGAAAGCGCCGCGATCGGCCTGCTCGCCGGCCGCTTCGCCGCGGCCGAACGGCTCGGCCGGGCGGCCTCACTGCCGCCCTCGACCACGGCCCTCGGCGCGCTGCTCAACCATATTACCGGCGGCCACATCGTCTCCGACGACGAGCCGGGCAAGCGCTCCTTCCAGCCGATGAACGTCAATTTCGGCCTGTTCCCGCCGGTCGAGGCTCCAAAGTCCGAAGGCAAGCGCCTGCGCGGCAAGGACAAGACCGTTGCCAAGCGCCGCGCGATCACGGCGCGCGCATTGGCCGATTGTCGCGTGTGGCTGGGCCTGCCTTCGCAGGCGCAGGCAGCGGAATAGCTACTCCGCCGGCTCGGCGCTCGCCGCCGGCAATCCCGGCTTTCCTGCTTCGGACGGATTCCTCCGCACATAGGCCGCCTTCAACGTCTCCGACGTATCGCGCGAGCCGTCATGGCTCCAGCCTGGCGGCTGGATCAGATAGCTGAGACGCCGGCCGAGCGTCAGTCCCGGCATCATCGCATCCTTGAACATGCCGATCCATTCATGGAAGGCGACCTTCAGCGGGTTGAAGGTGCCGATGTTCTTGACAATGCCGTAGCGCGGCCGGTCCTCGTCCAGTTCCGGGACGAAAGTGCCGAACATGCGGTCCCAGATGATTAGCGTGCCGGCATAGTTGGCGTCCAGATAGCGCGGATTGGTGGCGTGGTGGACGCGGTGGTGCGAGGGCGTGTTGAAGACGAATTCGAACCAGCTCCACATCTTGCCGATCGTTTCGGTGTGGATCCAGAACTGCCAGACGAGGTTGAAGCCGAAGACGAAGGCAATGACGGCCGGATGGAAGCCGAGCAGCACCAGCGGCGCCTGCAGCACGAACATGAAGGTGAAGAGGCCGGTCCAGCTTTGCCGGAGCGCCGTCGAGAGATTGTAATGCTGGCTGGAATGATGGTTGACGTGCTCGGCCCAAACCCAGCGCACCCGATGCGCCATGCGGTGGTAGACATAGTAACGCAAATCATCGAGCAGGAAGGCGGCGACAAACACCCAGATCGACAGGCCGAGATTGAAGAAACGGAATTGCCAGAGCCACAGCAGCGTCCAGTAGGATACGACACCGAGCAGCAGGCCGGCGACGACATTGCCCGTCCCCATCATCAGGCTGGCCAGCGTGTCGCGCGTCTCGAACGATCCCTTGGCGCGGCCGGTGCGTACCAGCCAGAGCTCGATCAGGATCGCCGTCACGAAGAACGGGATGGCAAGCTGGGTGACCTGCGGGAAATTGTAATCGTCCATCACGCCGCCTCTCGGATCTGATCGTGGCTCAGCAGCGCCGCCGCCACGCTCAGCGCGTCTGCCTCGTCGGCGAAGGCAAACCGCCCGCCTTTCCAGGTGAAATCATCCATTTTCAGCGACAAGACATTCCCTTCCCGCACCAGGGCGAGCACATCCCGCGGCGTGACGATGCGGGTTAGGAAACAGTCGCCGATGCTCTGGACGATGCCGCAGCGCTGCGGGTCGAGTTCCAGGATGGCGGCTTGCCTGTCGGATGTCAGCCTGACCGCCCCAGGCTTTTCGTCTGGAAAGTCTTCGGCAAAACGTGCGAGCGCGTGTTCAGCCCCGGCAAGTGTCGCGGTCATCGTGCCGCCGGTGAAATGCACGGCCGCCACCGACAGCGCGATGCCGAACACGACAAGGACGACCAAGACTGGCAGGCTCATGGAAAGGCGGTCCTCCGCTGGCTCGCATTTCTCTGATGCGAGTCCACGCGCAGAACCCCTAGCATGGTTGACGTTTACGTCAAAGGGGCGTCCAGCCATGCATGGCATGACGCAAGAGCAGCCAGTGCCGGCGCAAGGTTGAGAGGGTCGAAGTGCCCCCGAGTGGAGACCGACCCGGCTTTTCCATCCTGTCGAGATAGGCATGTGTGAGCGCCAGCGGCAGGAAGGCGGGGCGCAGCGACACGGGGAGAGCCGACGCGCCCTTCTCGAAAGCGCCGAGATGCTCTCGCGCCAGCGCGATCATCGCCGCGACCGCGCGCTCCGCGGCAGCATCGCCGTCGCCCTTGACGAACTCTTCCGGCGAGGTGCCGGCGGCTGCCAGGATATCGGAGGGGATAAAGCACTGTCCACGGCGACGGTGCAGCGGCAACAAAAGCAGCAAGCCGGTGATGGCCTGCGCGCAGCCCGCCCTGCCCGCCAGTTCGGCAAAGCGTGGCGCGGCATTCGGATCGAGCACCATCGCCGCAAGCTGGATGAGCGCCGCGGCCGTCTCGCCGCAATAACCCTCCAGGTCGGTCCGCGACGGCATCGGATCGTTGTAGAGATCGAAGATACGCGCTTCGAGCATGTTCTCGAAAGCGGCCTTCGGCAGATGGTTGGCGGCGATCGCCGCCCTCAGCGCGTCGGCGGTAGGATGACCTGTCTCCGCCTCGCCCTCGGCCAAGATGACATCGCGCCACCATTGCAGCCGGACCTCGCCCGGCAGCGGCTCGTGGATGCGGTCGCGAACGCCGGCGACCTCGGCATTGAAGGCATAGAGCGCAAGCAACGCGTCACGCCTGTCGGCGGGCGCGTAGAGCGCGCATAGATAGCGATCATGATCTGCGGCACGCACCGCATCCATGACGATGTTGGGCATGCCGGCCATCAATCGACGGCGATCAGCGCTGCGGCCACGGCACGGTCCTCGGCCAGCAGCACATTGTAGGTGCGCACGGCCGCGCCCGTCGACATCGGGTCGGCCGAAATGCCGGCCCCTTTCAGCGCGGAGCGGAGTGCAGCCGGCAGCGGCCGCAGATCCTTGCCGGTGCCGACCAGCAGGATTTCTACCTTGTCGGCCTGGGCGAACAGCTTGTCGAAGTCCGAAGCTTTTAGCGCCAGCGGATCGGCCGGCTCCCAGCCATGGATACCGGACGGCAGGCACAGCAGCGAGCCTCGATGCGACATGTCGGCAAAGCGGAACCCGCCATTGCCATAGGCCTCGACCGGCGCCCTGCCCGGGAAATGCGCCTCTCGGATGACGATGCCTTTGGCCATGGGGCTAGAGCATGATGCCGAAAAGGGTGGAGCGGTTTTCGGACGACATTATGCTCTATCTCTTTGATTTAGAGCGGATTCAGATCTCAGGTCGACTCGACCTGAGATCATCCGGCTCTGACGGCTTCAGGTCGCCACGGCCTTGCCGTTCGCCGGCTTGGTCTCTTCGGCGGTTGCGGCCTGCGGCCTGAGCTTGAAGAGGATCAGCAGCGGAGCGGCGATGAAGATCGACGAATAGGTGCCGAACACCACGCCGAACAGCATCGCCAGCGTGAAGGAGCGGATCACCTCGCCGCCGAACAGCACCAGTGCCAACAGCGCAAGGATGGTGGTCACCGAGGTCAGCGTGGTTCTGGACAGCGTCTCGTTGATGGCGTTGTTCAACAGCTGCGGCAACGGCATCTTCTTGTATTTTCTTAAGTCTTCGCGGACGCGGTCATAGACGACGATGGTGTCGTTGAGTGAATAGCCGATGATGGTCAGGATCGCCGCCAGCGACGACTGGTTGAATTCCAGTCCGGTTATGACGAAGAAGCCGATGGTCATCACCACATCGTGCACCGTGGCGATGATGGCGCCGACGGCGAACTGCCACTCGAAGCGGAACCACACATAGAGCAGGATGCCGACCAGCGCGATGAGCATGGCGATCGTGCCTTGCTTGGCGAGCTCGCCGGAGACCGTCGGTCCGACCACCTCGACGCGGCGGAAGTCATACTGGTCCTGCAGTTCGCCGCGCACCTTGTCGATGACTGTCTGCTCGGCATTCTCGCCGGCGTCCTGCGTGCCGACGCGGATCAACACGTCGTTCGGCGCGCCGAACTGCTGCACCTGGATCTCGCCGATGTTGAGCTCGGAGAGCCTGTTGCGGATGTCACCGAGATCGGCGTCGCCCTGCTTGGACTGCACCTCGATCATCGAGCCGCCCTTGAAGTCGATGCCGTAATTGATGTCGATGGTGAGGAACCCGACAACTGACAGGATCGACAAGATGCTGGACAAAGCGAACGTCCAGCGGCGGATGCCCATGAATGGGATCCTGGTGCCGGGCGGAATGAAGGTGACCGGCGCGCGCGGCAATTCCTTCGGACGGGCGCGGCGCAGCCAGATCGACACCAGCATGCGGGTGAAGGTGAAGGCGGTGAAGACGGTGGTCAGAATGCCGATCGCATAGGTGATGGCGAAACCCTTGACCGGTCCTGTGCCCAGCCAGAACAGCACCACGGTGGCAATCAGCGAGGTGACGTTGGAATCGACGATCGTTGCCAGCGCCTTGGCGAAGCCGGTGTCGATCGACTGGATCACCGAGCGGCCAAGTCGCCGCTCCTCTCGAATGCGCTCATAGATCAGAACGTTGGAGTCCACCGCCATGCCGATGGTGAGCACGATGCCGGCGATGCCGGGCAAAGTGAGCGTGGCGCCCAGCAGCGACAGCAGCGCAACGATCATCGCCACGTGGACGGCCAGCGCGATGTTGGCGAGGAAGCCGAGGAAGCCGTATGCGACGAACATGAAGGCGACGACGAGGATCGAACCGATCACGCCCGCCACCTTGCCGGCATGGATGGAATCCTGGCCGAGGCCTGGACCCACGGTGCGCTCTTCGATGACCGTCAGCGTTGCCGGGAGCGCGCCGGCGCGCAGCAGCACGGCAAGGTCATTGGCGCTCTGCGGGGTGAAATTGCCGGAAATCTGCCCGGTACCGCCCAGGATGGGCTCACGGATCTGCGGCGCCGAAATCACCTGGTTGTCGAGGACGATGGCAAACAGCTTGCCGACATTCTGCGCCGTCGCCTGGCCGAACCGTGTCGCTCCCTTGGAATCGAAACGGAACGAAACCACCGGCTCGTTGGTCTGCGAATTGTAGGTCGCCTGCGCGTCGACCAGATTTTCGCCGGAAACGATGACGCGGTTTTCGATGAGATAGGGGACCGGCGGATCGTCTTGCGAGTAGAGGACGGAAGAGCCCGCGGGCGGACGGCCCTTCAGCGCATCCTGCACAGGCATCGACTGGTCGACCATCTGGAAGGTCAGCTTGGCGGTCTGCCCGAGGATTTCCTTCAGTCGCTGCGGATCCTGCAGGCCCGGCACCTGGACAAGGATTCGGTCGTCGCCCTGCCGCTGCACGATCGGCTCGGTCGTGCCGAGCTCGTTGACGCGCCGCTCGACCACTTCGATCGACTGCGACAGAGCCGTCGAGGTGCGGTATTTCAGGCCGGCGTCGGTGACCGTGAATTTGAGCAGGCCGGGCTCGGAGTCATCCAGCGACATTTCCTGGACGGAGCCGCCGCTGAACAGTCCCGCCGCCACCGGATCGGTCAGCGGCTTCAGGACTTTCTTGGCCTGGTCGATCTGAGTCTGGTCCGTGATGCGAACCTGCACGGTGCGGCCGGAACCGGAAAGGCCGGTGTAGTTGATCTTGGGATTGGCCTCGCGCAGCAGCGTCCTGATCTCGTCGCGCGTCGTCTCCATCCTATCCTTGATCAGATCGTTCTGATTCATTTCAAGCAGGATGTGCGAGCCGCCCTGAAGGTCGAGGCCGAGCGTCATCTGCCGCTTTGGCACCCAGCTCGGCAGTTGCGCCAGCATGCTTGCAGGAAACAGGTTGGGCGCGGCGAGGACCACTGTGACGACCACGGCCAGCCAGATCAGGATCATCTTCAGGCGCGAGAAATAAAGCATTCGTTCTTATCCGTTAGGCGTACAAGCGGCAGCGTTCCGCCATCGAGGTGGTGATTACTTCTTGGCGTTCTGGTTCGCCACCGGCTCGCCCTTGACCCGCACGTCGGAGATGGTCGAGCGCAGCGCCGTCACCTTGGTCCCGCCGCCAAGGTCGATCTCCAGCTCATTGTCGTCGATCACCTTGGTCACCTTGCCGACGAAGCCGCCGCCGGTCACCACCGTATCGCCGCGGCGCACTGCGGCCAGCATTTCCTGGCGCTTCTTCAACTGCGTGCGCTGCGGCCTGATGATCAGAAAATACATGATCACGAAAATCAGGACAAACGGCAAAATGCCGATGAACATATCGGGCGACGTGCCGACGCCTTGGGCGTATGCCGGTGTGACGAACATCAAGAAACTCCTGGATGGTGAAATACCGCCGGGACGGCCCCGCGAAATTTGGGCGGAATATAGTCGGTAAAGTTGCCAATGCAACTGCGCGACCCGCCGAATCCGTTGCTTTTCCAGCCGTTTGGCGCGTGCTAGAGCGTCGCAGCCGGAAACCGGTTGGAGCCGGCCGAAAAGATCGTGCTACAACAGAAGCTTGCAGTTGGTTCTTGGTGCGCAGCCGCGGATCCGTTTCACGTTCCGTGATTGCCAAGTTAAAAAGACCGGAAATGACCGATAGCCTGGATGCCCTGAACAAAAAGCTCGACCGCCTGATAGACGCGGTCTCCCGTCTCGGGCCGCCACCGGTTCCCGAGACCGACCTCGGCGTGGCCGATTGCTTCGTCTGGCAGGCCGATCCCGGCTACCTGGAGCCGGTCCACAAGGTCAATCGCGTCGACATCGGCCTGATCCGCGGAGTCGACCGGGTCCGCGACATCCTGCTCGACAACACCGAGCGCTTTGCGTCCGGCTTCGCCGCCAACAATGTGTTGCTGTGGGGCGCGCGCGGCATGGGCAAGTCGTCGCTGGTCAAGGCCGTGCACGCCAAGGTCAATGCCTCGGACAAGCTTGACCGGCCGCTGAAGCTGATCGAGATCCATCGCGAGGACATCGACACCCTGCCCAAGCTGATGAGCCTTTTGAAGGCAGCGCCCTACCGCTTTATTCTGTTTTGCGACGACCTTTCCTTCGACCATGACGACACTTCCTACAAGTCGCTCAAGGCGGCACTCGAAGGCGGCGTCGAGGGCCGCCCGGCCAACGTCATCTTCTACGCCACGTCGAACCGTCGGCACCTGCTGCCGCGCGATATGATCGACAATGAGCGCTCGACCGCCATCAACCCGTCGGAAGCGGTGGAGGAAAAAGTCTCGCTCTCCGACCGGTTCGGCCTGTGGCTCGGCTTCCACAAATGCTCGCAGGACGAATATCTCGACATGATCGACGGCTATGTCCGTTACCATGCCCTCGCGATTGATCCCGAGACGTTGCGCGCGGAAGCCTTGGAATGGGCAACGACGCGCGGCAGCCGCTCCGGCCGCGTCGCCTGGCAGTTCACCCAGGATCTTGCCGGACGGCTCGGCAAGCCGCTTAAGGACTAATAGCCCATATCACCGGCTGCACTGAAAAAGCCCGCTCCTGGCGGAGCGGGCTGAAGCCGGCGGGCCGGACTGGAGGTCAGGCGGCCCGCAATTTGTTCTTGTTCTATTCGAGATAGCCGCTCGGATCGACCGGGGCAGAGTTCTTGCGCACCTCGAAGTGCAGCTTCGGCGAGTCCGTGGTGCCGCTCATGCCGGACAGCGCGATCTCCTGGCCGCGCTTGACCTTCTGGCCGCGCTGCACCTCGATCGAGCTGGCGTGGCCGTAGACGGTGACCAGGCCGTTCTCGTGGCGCACCAGCACCGTGTTGCCGAACTCCTTGAGGCCGTCGCCGGCATAGATGACGACACCGTTTTCGGCCGCCTTGATCGGCGTCCCTTCCGGCACCGCGATGTCGACGCCGTCCTTGCCGGAGCCGAAGCCGGAGATGACGCGGCCGCGCACCGGCCAGCGCATCTTGCCGATGCCGGTCGCATCCGGCGCCACTGCATCGTCGTCCTCGGCCTGCTGGATGACCTTGGCGTCCTTCTTCGGCGGCGTGTAGGAGGCGAGCGTCTCCGACGGTGTGGTCTTTGCCGGCGGCTGCGTGGTTGCCGTCGTCACCGGATCGACGGTCGGCTTGGTCGCGACAGGCTTCGCGGCAGCGACGGCAACGGTGCCGCCGGCCGGAACCTTGAGCGTCTGGCCGATCTTCAAGAGGCCGTCCTTCATGCCGTTGGCCTGCTTGAGCGCCGTGACGCCGACGCCGGTCTTGCGGGCGATCGAAGACAGGGAATCGCCCTGCTGAACGGTGTAGGTACCGCCGGCGCCGGCCGGCTTTGCCTCGGCCATCTGGGCGGGCGTGGCGCTCTTCGAACCGCTGGCCGCCGCCGACGCATCGACCTGCGCGGCGGATTTGCCGTCCTTGAGTTTTGGCTGCTGCGGCAGCACGGCGACCTTCTCCGGCGCGCCGGCGGGCTGCTGCGGCGTGTTGGCGGGCTTGGTGCCGTCGGCAAGCTTCGGGCCGCCCTTGCTCGAATAGGCATAGGCCGGAATGACGATCTTCTGGCCGGTTCTGATGCCCTTGCTGGCATCGAGCCCATTGACCTTGATGATCGCATCGGCCGGCACATGATATTGGCGGGCCAGACCGGAAATCGTCTCGCCTTCCCTCACCACGATCTCGGTCGCGTGCGGCGCCGCGCTTGCGTTGCGCACCGCGTCGGGCTCGGCGGTCTTGAACGGCTTGGCCGGCGCGACTGTGCTGGTTGCCGTCCTGTCGAGATGCGGCGCGGCAGGAGCCGGCGCAAGTGCCGGGGCCGAGGCGGTGCGTATCGGCTTGGCGGCGGCCGGCGCCGAGGGCGGCGGCAATTGCTGGGACGTCACCGGTTCGAGACTGGAGCGGCTCACCGACTGGGTGTGACTGCCGTCGACTGGGGCCGGCGCGACCGTATCGCCCGGATAGGGCTGGTCGACATTCTGCTTGTTGATGATGGCGCGCTGATTGTTGGTGGACGATGTGAAGACGTCGTCGACACCATTGAAGCGCATCGCCTGGGAGCTGCAGCCTGCCGCGGCACCGGCGATCATGAGGACGGCGCAGCCGCGCGCCAGATTGCGTCCGTTTGCCTTCAAACCATTGAATTGCATCGCACTAACCCGCACAGACCCGGTACAAACTGGTCATGATTAAAGCGCGTTAATGTTACTGGCCGGTTAACCCATTAAAATCCGCCGAAAATTTTCTTAAAACATTTTTCGACAGGCGCGACGAAGTCCGGACAGATCGTGCCGATCGAGACGAGAGGGGCGTCTCGGGAGCCGGCGAAGCGCACGAAATGAGACCGGGCGAGCAGCGGCACCACCCTCACTTGACCACGCCTGCGCTGCCAAAGCGGTGCCTGCCAGAATCGTCCAGGCTTCTGGAAATTATCCTTGCTGTTGCGCCGAGGTAACAGCATTTTTCGGTTGAGTTCGGCTAACGTGGATGCAACCGGGAGGGGTACCCTGATGAAACGAGTTCTGATCGCCGCAGCGGCTTTTGCTGCTGCTCTAAGCGCCGTTGCGCACGCGTCCGCCGCCGATCTCGCCGTTCCTGTCCCTACGAAGACCGACGTTGGGTATGATTGGAGCGGCTTTTACATCGGCGCCAATGGCGGCTGGGGCTCGAGCCACTCCTGCTGGACCTCAGCGTTTTTTGGCAGCGAAGGTTGTCATAACGCCACCGGCGGGACGGCCGGCTCTCAGCTCGGCTACCGCTGGCAGCGCAGCGATTGGGTCTTCGGCCTGGAGGCTCAAGGGAATTGGGCCGATTTGAAAGGTTCCAACGTCGACATCGTTGTTCCCGTCTTCATAAATCGGTCCCATGTCGACTGGTTTGGCTTGCTGACCGCCCAAGTCGGGTACAGCGTCGACAACGCCCTATTCTACGTCAAGGGAGGCGCGGCCGTGACTCACGACCGTTTCGATGTTCTCTTTTCACCCGACACGCCCGCCGGCGAGACAGACGATCAGACCCGCTGGGGCGGTGCCTTGGGTGCCGGTCTTGAATATGGCTTTGCCCCGAATTGGTCACTCGCGATCGAATACGATCACCTGTTCATGCCCGACAAGACCACCACCTTCACGGTCGTTGGCGCGCCCGGGGGCCCCTTCAGCACCGAGCGCATCGATCAGGATGTCGATCTCGTTGGTTTGCACCTGAACTACCGCTGGGGTGGCTGACTACAGTGATGGGTCGCAGGCGCGTTCGACGCGGTTAGCCGTCGATCGCAGGGCTGGCGCGCTAGATCACCGCGGCAACGCTGCGCAGGACCGGCTGCAGCCTCACCATGCCGATGTCCTCGCGCTCGAAACGGCTGCCGACCTTGGTGAGCTTGGCCAGCACCTGCTCTCCCTCCTCCGGGCCGATCGGCGCGATGACGACGCCACCGCTCGACAATTGATCGAGCAGGAAGCGCGGCAGGCTTTCGAAGGCCGCCCAGGCGATGATGCGGTCGAACGGCCCTTCGTTGGGCAGGCCGTTGGAGCCGTCGGCCTGGCGTACGATGACATTGCTGATGCCGAGCGCCTCGAATCGCTGCTTTGCCTGCTCGGTCAAGGTCTTGTAGCGGTCGACGCTGACGACGCGCGCGGCAAGCCTGGACATCACGGCTGCCGTATAGCCGGACCCGGTGCCGATCTCGAGCACGCGGTTGCCCGGCTCGATGGCCAAAGCCGCAACCACCGCCGCCTGCAGGTCCGCGCCCTCGATCGCCTCGCCGCATTCGATCGGCAGCATGCCTTCCGACCAGGCGATCGAATGGAACTGCGCGGATAGGAAGCCGCGCCGCGGCGTCGCCTCGAAAGCAGCGACCAGTGCCTTCGGCGCCGTGCCCCTGCCGCGCAGCCGCAGCAGGAAAGCGGCGAAACCTTCACGGTCGTCGATAGCCATGGTCATGACAGCGCCTTGGTCAGCTGGTCGCGGAGTTCATGGGCGGTGAGGTCGAGCTGCAGCGGCGTCACCGACACCAGCCGGTTGCGCAGCGCGTAAAGATCGGTGCCCTTTTTGCCTTCGACCGGCTCCCGACCGAAGCGCAGCCAGTAATAAGGCAGACCGCGACCGTCGCGGCGCTCGTCGACCCAAAGGCTGTGCACGAGCTTGCCCTGCGCGGTGACGACCGTGCCCTCGATTTCGTCGGGTGCGCAGTTCGGGAAATTGACGTTGAGCAGCACGCCTTCCGGCAGCGGCGTTGCGATCAGCTTTTCGAGCAGCGCCGGCGCCAGCGCTTCGGTCGTCTCGTAAGGGACGACGCGGTCCTCGCCCAGATAGGAATAGGCCTGGCTGACCGCGATCGAACGGATACCGAGCAGCGCCCCCTCCATGGCGCCGGCAACCGTGCCCGAATAAGTAACGTCGTCGGCGATGTTGGCGCCGGAATTGACTCCCGAAAGGATGAGGTCAGGCGGCCCGGGGAGCATCTTTTTCGTGCCCATGATGACGCAGTCGGTCGGCGTGCCGCGCACGGCGAAATGCTTCTCGCCGACCTTCCTCAGCCTGAGCGGTTCCGAAATCGAAAGCGAATGCGCGTAGCCGGACTGGTCCTGCTCGGGCGCCACCACCCAGACATCATCCGAGAGCGTTCGGGCGATGCGCTCGAGCGACGCAAGGCCTTCGGCGTGGATGCCGTCATCATTGGTCAGCAGGATGCGCATGAACTCATTTCGATTCGATCTTGGCAAGACCACCCATGTAAGGCCGCAGCACTTCAGGAATGGTTACGCCGCCGTCCTCATTCTGGTAGTTTTCGATGACGGCGATGAGAGCGCGGCCGACCGCGGTGCCGGAGCCGTTCAACGTGTGCACGAACCGGTTGCCCTTGCCGTCCTTGTCCTTGTAGCGGGCATCCATGCGCCTCGCCTGGAAGTCGCCGCAGACCGAGCAGGACGAGATTTCGCGATAGGCGTTCTGGCCCGGCAGCCAGACCTCGATGTCGTAGGTCTTGCGTGCGCCAAAGCCCATGTCGCCGGTGCAGAGCGTCACCGTGCGGAACGGTAGGCCGAGCCGCTTCAGCACCTCCTCGGCGCATTGCGTCATGCGCTCATGCTCGGCGAGCGAGCTTTCCTGGTCGGTGATCGACACCAGCTCGACCTTGTAGAACTGGTGCTGGCGCAGCATGCCGCGCGTGTCGCGGCCGGCCGAGCCCGCTTCCGAGCGGAAGCACGGCGTCAGCGCCGTGTAGCGCAGCGGGAGCTTCTCATGCGGCGTGATCTCCTCGCGCACCAGATTGGTCAGCGGCACTTCCGCCGTAGGGATCAGGCCCAGCCGTCCGTCGCCATGCGGCGTGAAGAACAGGTCCAGTTCGAATTTCGGCAGCTGGTTGGTGCCGAAGAGAACCTCGTCGCGCACCATCAGCGGCGGCTGGATCTCCTCATAGCCGTGCTCTGTCGTGTGCAGGTCGATCATGAACTGGCCGAGCGCGCGCTCCATGCGCGCCAGCTGGCTCTTCAGCACTGTGAAGCGCGAGCCGGACAGCTTCGCCGCACGCTCGAAATCCATCATGCCGAGCGCTTCGCCGATCTCGAAATGCTCCTTCACCCAGTTCGGGCGGGTCGGCACATCGCCGACGACGCGCTTGACGACATTGTCGTGCTCGTCCTTGCCGACCGGCACGTCGTCGAGCGGCACGTTGGGCAGGACCGCAAGCGAGTCGTTCAGCGCCTGGTCGAGCTCGCGCTCGCGCGCCTCGCCGTTCTGGATGAACGCCTTGATCTCGCCGACCTCGGCCTTGAGCTTTTCAGCAAGCGCGGCCTCGCCCGAGCGCATGGCATTGCCGATCTCCTTCGAAGCGGCATTGCGGCGCTCCTGCTTGACCTGCAATTCGCTGAGATGGGTGCGGCGCTCCTCGTCCCTGGCGATCAAATCCTCGACGGCGGACTGGGCGTCCTCAGCCGACCACGAGCGCTTCACCAGCGCTTCGATAAGGGCCTTCGGGTTGTCGCGAATCCATTTGATGTCAAGCATGGCTTTCCGTCCTCGAGTAAGGTTCGAGGGCGTAAACCGCATCCCTGATCGATGCAAGACAGCAGCAGCCGGCAGCCGTGTTTTTCAGGCCTGGGACCAGGTTTTAGCGCTAGGTTGACGGCGCGTCCGGCGTCTTTCCGGCGACAGCGCTGCCTGCCTCTTCCTGCCTGTCGCGCGCCAGCCGGTCGCGCTCCCGGCTGCGCTCGATCAGGCGCGAAGTGAAGATCGCGACCTCGTAGAGCACGATGGTCGGAAGAGCGAGGCCGATCTGGCTCATCGGATCGGGCGGGGTCAACACCGCGGCGACGACGAAGGCAATGACGATCGCCCATTTGCGCTTCTCGGCCAGCGCCTGCGACGACAGAAGGCCTACGCGCGTCAGCAGGCTGGTCACCACCGGCAGCTGGAACACCAGGCCGAAGGAGAAGATCAGCGTCATGATCAGGCTGAGATATTCCGACACTTTCGGCAGCAAGGAGATCTGCACCTGGTCGTTGGTGCCGACCTGCTGCATGGCGAGGAAGAACCACATCACCATCGGGGTGAAGAAGAAATAGACCAGCGAGGCGCCCATCAGGAACAGGATGGGCGACGCAATCAGGAACGGCAGGAAGGCGCTGCGTTCGTTCTTGTAGAGACCCGGCGCGATGAATTTATAGATCTGCGTGGCGATCAGCGGGAAAGCGATGACCATGCCGCCGAACATGGCGAGCTTCACCTGGGTGAAGAAGAACTCCTGCGGCGCCGTGTAGATCAGCTCGACCTTGTGCGGGTCGAGCCCAGCCCATTGCGTCGCCCATTTGAACGGGACGACCAGAAGGTTGAACAGGCGCTTGGCGAAGAAGAAGCAGGCGAGGAAGGCGATGAAGAAGCCGCCCAGCGACCAGATCAGCCGCCGGCGCAGCTCGACAAGGTGCTCGATCAGCGGCGCCGAGGATTTCTCGATCTCTTCCCTCTCCTTGTCCGAGACGCTCACTTGGCGGCTCCTGCCGTCTTCTTGGCATCGGCGGCCTTTTTCACGGCCGGCTTCTTCGCCGCGGGGTTGGCCTCAACCTTGGGTGCCGCCTTCTTAGCAGGCGCTGCGGCCTTTGCGGGCGCCGGCGCAGATTTTGCCGGGGCTTTAGGCGCCGGAGCCTTGGCCGATGCGGCTTTCGCCGCTGCACCGGCGGCTTTCGTCTTCGACGCGGCCACTTTTTTCGCCGGCTGGGCGGACCCGGCGGTCTCCGCAATGGGCGTGGTCACGGAGGCCTCATTCAAGGCCGGGGAGATCGGCGCAGCTGGCGGGGACATCGGCACAGCCGGGGCGACGTCGGTTCCGTTGATGCCCGGGATTTCCGTCGCGCCGTTCTTCAGCGGCTCGGCAGGCTGCGGGGTCGTTGCATCCGAGGGCGCCCGATCGGAAGCCGGCTTGGGCTTCATCATCGTATCGACGCCGGCCCGAACGTCGGCCGCCGCCTGCTCGAACGGATTGAGCTGCTTGCGGATTTCGTTCATCGGGCTGAGCCCACGAAGGCTGTCGACCGAGTCCTTGACATCGTCAAGCTCGGCTTCCTTCAGGGCGTCGTTGAACTGCTTCTGGAAGTCGCCCGCCATGGCGCGCAATTTGGCCGCGGTGCGGCCAAACGTGCGCAGCATGTTGGGCAAATCCTTCGGCCCGACGACCACGATCATGACGACCGCGATCACCAGCAGCTCGCTCCAGCCGACTTCGAACATGGCAATCTATTCCAACGAGAGCCTGTCGCCCAAAAACACGAAAGGGTTCTGGGACAACGACATGCTCAAAGCAACAACCGGACTCAGCTCTTGCTGACCTTTTCCTTGCCCGGCGATACGGTCTCGTCGGCGCGGTGCTCGACGGTCCGCTTGTCGTCGGTATCGTCCTCAGCCATGCCCTTCTTGAAGCTCTTGATGCCCTTGGCCATGTCGCCCATCAGCTCCGGCAGCTTGCCGCGGCCGAACAGGAGCAGCACGATGACCAGAACGATCAGCCAGTGCCATATCGATAGTGAACCCATAACAATCTCTCTCGAATGTTTTCCCTCGGCGATGATCTATGCGTTTTCGCTCGGGGATTCAAACACAACCGCAATGAAGTTGGTAAAATGGCTAGCGGATGTCACGCACTTTCAGCGTGAGCGCCTTGCTACGAATCCGCGCAGCCCCTGCTAATAGACCATTCGTATCGGTTTCGCACTCACTCTTCGGTGACGCGCGGCGTGAGCAATCCGAGCTCCTCGAGGTCGATATCGGTCAGCGCATCCTCGTCCTCGGCCAGCGCGTCCGGATCGGCCGGCGGCACAGGCATCGAGAAATTGGACGGCATGCGCGTCGAGAGCAATCCGGCGCCCTTCAGCTCTTCCATGCCGGGCAGGTCGCGGATCTCCTCCAGCGCGAAGTGATCGAGGAAAGCGTCGGTCGTGCCGTAGGTCACGGGACGGCCGGGCGTGCGGCGCCGGCCGCGCATCCTGACCCACTCCGTCTCCAGCAGCGTGTCCAGCGTGCCCTTCGAGGTCTCGACCCCCCTGATATCCTCGATCTCGGCGCGGGTGACCGGCTGATGATAGGCGATGATCGCCAGCACTTCGAGCGCCGCGCGCGAAAGCTTTCTCTGCTGGACCGAGTCCCGGCTCATCAGGAAAGCCAGGTCGCCGGCGGTGCGGAACGCCCAGGCGTCGCCGACCCGCACCAGGTTGACCCCGCGCTTGGCGTAGATTTCCTGCAGATCGGCCATTGCCGCCGCGATGTTGACGCCCTCGGGCAGGCGCGCCGCCAGTTGCCTTTCACTGACCGGCTCGGCACTGGCGAAGATGATCGCCTCGGCCATGCGGACTGCTTCCGACAATTGCAGCCGCTCGGCGGGGTTCTCGATAGAACCCTGCTCGGCCATCTCGGCTTCCGGTTCGACCTTGAACGGGATGACCGAAGCGTTGGCCCGTTCACTCATGATGCCACCTCGACTGCCTTGACCCCTTGTGCGCGGCCGCGCAGATAGATCGGCGCGAAGACCTGATCCTGCCGCACTTCCAGCTTGCCCTCGCGCACCATTTCGAGCGTCGCGGCGAACGAACTGGCGACTGCCGTGCGCCTTTCTTCCGGCGCCGCCAGATACTGGATCAGGAAGCTGTCGAGCGCCGTCCAGTCGCCAATCGTTCCGACCAGCCGTGCCAGCACGTCGCGTGCGTCCTTCAGCGACCATACGGCGCGCCTGGCGATCGTCACGTTGCTGATCGCCTGCCGCTGGCGCTGCTGCGCATAGGCGGTCAGCAGATCGTAGAGCGAGGCCGAATAGGCATTGCGCTTCTCGACGATCACCATTTCCGGCATGCCGCGCGCGAAGACGTCGCGCCCGAGCCGGTTGCGGTTGACCAGCCGCGCAGCGGCATCACGCATCGCCTCCAGCCGCTTCAGCCGGAATTGCAGCACCGCTGCCAGTTCCTCGCCGCTCTCGCCCTCTTCGCCCGGCTGTTTCGGGATCAACAGCTTCGACTTGAGGAAGGCAAGCCATGCCGCCATGACCAGATAGTCGGCCGCGAGCTCCAATCTCAGCGCCCTCACCTTCTCGATGAAGGCCAGATATTGCTCGGCGAGCGCCAGGATCGAGATGCGGGCGAGATCGACCTTCTGGTTGCGCGCCAGATGCAGCAGAAGATCGAGCGGGCCCTCGAAGCCGGCGACATCGACCACGAGCGACGGATCGCCGGTCAGACGTGACTCGTCGTTCTCGGCCCACAGACGGTCCATCGGTGCGGCCTTCGCGGCCTTGCTGTCCAATGTTTCCGCCACTTGCCTTGCTTTCCCTTCGGTTCAGGCCACCGCGTCGAAATAGGTGGCGAATTCCGCGCGTATGGTGCTTTCGTCCGCGACGTCGCGGTCCTTTATATAGGCCAGCGCCCGCTCCGCTCTCGCCAAGGACTTGCCTTCGAGCACCGTCGTACGCGACACGATCCCCGACATTTCCTCGAAAACGCCGTTGCAGTGAAGGACGAGATCGCAGCCCGCCGCAAGGATCGCGGCCGCCTTTGTCGGGAAATCCCCAGAAAGTGCCTTCATCGAGGTGTCGTCGCTCATCAGGAGCCCTTCGAAGCCGATCTCGCCACGGATCACCTCGTTGACGACCTTGGCCGAGGTCGTCGCCGGATTGTCCGGGTCGATCGCGCTGTAGACGACATGCGCCGTCATCGCCATCGGCAGGTGGTTGAGCGCCTTGAACGGGGCGAAATCATGTTGCCGCAACTCGGCGAGCGGCGTGTCGACCGTCGGCAGCGCGAAATGCGTATCGGCAAAGGCGCGGCCGTGGCCGGGAATATGCTTCATGACCGGCAGGACGCCACCCGACATCAGGCCCTCGGCCGAAGCCCGGCCAAGCTCGATCACGGCATTTGGTTCCATACCATAGGCGCGCGCGCCGATGACATCGCTGGCGCCCGCAATGGGCACGTCGAGCACCGGCAGGCAGTCGGCGGTGATGCCGTGGCGCAGCAAATCGAAGGCGTGAAGCCGCGCGAGCAGCCACGCGGCGCGGCGGCCGGCCTCGCGATCGTCGCGCCAAAGCGCGCCGAGCGCTCCGCCTGCAGGATAGTTCGGCGCCAGCGGCGGCCGCAGGCGCTGTACCCTGCCGCCCTCCTGGTCGATGAAGACAGGGGCATCCGGGCGTCCGACGCTCTCGCGCATCGAGGCGACCAGGTCGCGGATCTGCTCGGTCTCGCCGACATTGCGCGCGAACAGGATGAAGCCCCAAGGACGTTCGTCGCCGTAGAAGCGGATTTCATCTTCGGTGAGGGATTTCCCGGCACAGCCGAGGATCATGGATTTTGATTCGGTCATGAATCGAAGCTTAGAGCAATTCCAGGAACAATGTGTAACCGTTTTGCGCCCGGAATTGCGCAAAAACAAGGAGTTATGCGGTTCTGCGTTTCTGCCGGCGCTGAACCGCCCTAAGATTTGCGAAAGCAAAGGGACTGACCCTGACCGCTGCCGCATGAATGCCGATAGCCGTCCACAACGAAAAAGCCGGCGCGGCCTCGCGGCGGCGCCGGCTCTGAACGGTGCTAGATGATCAGCGCGACACGAAGCAGGTGCCGCCGGCCGCCTTGTAGTTGGTGCACAGATTGATCGCGTCGTTGCGCGACTGGGCCGGAACCCGGACGCGGTAGAAAGTGCCCTTGCCGGCGATCTGCGCCTTGACGATGTTGGCTGTGCGTCCGGCAAGCACGCTGCCGTAACGGCGCTGCAGGTCCTGGTAGGTGGACTGGGCGCTTTCAACCGTCGGCTGCGAAGCGATCTGCATCGACCACGAGCCGCCGCCTGCCGCCGCCGGATCGATGGAGGCGACCTGGTCGGGCTTGACCTCGCCCACGATATCGACCGGCTGATCGGACGGACGCGGCGGCGCCACCGGCACCTTCGCCGGCGTGTTGGCGGACTGGACCCTGGCTTCGGTCTTCGCCGCGGCGGCTGGCTTCACCGCGGCGGCAGCGCTTTGGTCATCACCGCCCTGGTCGGCAGCCTGATCGGTTGCCGGCGTGACGGCGCCTGTCGGCTGGGCATCGCCCTGCCCGGCGGAAGCGACGTGCTGCGGCGCCGGATCGGTCGGTTCGGTTGCCGCGACCTGCGGCGCGGGAGCCGGGTCGTCGCGCGGAACTAGCGAGCCGTCAGGCTTCACCATCATGGTCTTCACCTTGCGCGGCGCCACGGCGACGACATCGTTGTTGGTCCCCTTGTCTGCCTCCTGCAGAACCTGGGCGATGCGGTCTTCCGATTTCGGCGCCGGAGCGGCCTGCTGTGGGGTTGCGGGGGCGGCGGCCTGGGCGTCAGCCGGCGCTGGCGCTGCTGCGTCGGGAGCCGGCGCTGCTGCGTCCGGTGCCGGCGCTGCGGCCTCCGGAGCCGGCGCGGCTTCGGCCGGTGCCGGCGCGGCTGCGGCCGGAGCTGCCGTGTCCGGCGCGGGCGCTGCCGCGGCCGCATTGCCGGCTGAGTTGGTGCCAGGTGCGGCGTCGGTGTCGTCAGGCGAAAGGTCGACGATCCGGCTCTGCGGCGGTTCCTTCGACGCCACGTCGATAGGTTCCTCGGTGTTGGTCACCAGTTTCTGCTGCGCCGGTTCGGCGGGCTTGGCCGCCCCACCCTTGGCCACGGCGTCATAGACCTTGTTGTCCTGGTTCGGCACCACGGTGCCGCCCGGGTTTTGCGGCTTGACCTTGATCGGCGAATTGTCCGCCTTCACGATCACGGGCGCTTCGCTGCCGCCCTTGCCGCCAAAGGAGAAGGCGAGAGCGCCGAGACCGCCCGCGACCACAACGGCGCCGACGAGCGCGGCAAGCATCATGCCACGGCTTCGCGGCTTCGCGGCTTCGCGCTCGGCAAAGCCGGGCACAGTCATCGCCTCGTCGAGCTCAGGATCGTAGTCAAGCTCGTCGACGGCGAAGTCGTCCGCCTGCGAGACCGGCCGGCTGCCGGGCAAATCGTCTGCATCGAGTTGGCTTGCAGCTGCGGAATGGGACAGGGTCGCCGGTGCAGCGGCCGTCTCGGCGCGCAACTCGCGGCGGTCGTAGCCGGTCTTGAATCCGGCATTGTGGGAGTCGTCCTCATAGCCTCGGCTCTGCACAGGCGCCTGAGCGATCTCGGTTGCGTTCATCTCGCTAAGCAGGCCGGCAAACTCGGCATCGAGATCGTCATAGGCAGGCGCCGCAGGCTGATCCTCCTCGAAGCTGAGCTCCGGAATGTCGAGGTCGTCGGCCAACGCCACCACGCGCTCCGGCACGTCGACCGTCTCGACATCGGGCATTTCCTCCTGCTGGCGAGACTGCGACGCCGCGGCTGGCTTGGTGTAAGCGGAATAGTCCCTCGCCGGCTCCTCACGATAGGCAGGCGCCGACATCTGCGGCGCCGGGGCCGGCGTGGCGTAACCGGCATAGTCCTTCGCCGGCTCCTCACGATCGGCAGGCGCCGACATCTGCGGCGCCGGGGCCGGCGTGGCGTAACCGGCATAGTCCTTCGCCGGCTCCGCACGATAGGCAGGCGTCAGCATCTGCGGCGCCGGCTTGGCGTATGCGGAATAATCCTTCACCGGTTCGTAGGCAGGGGCCGCGGTTTGCGGCGCCGTAGCCGCAGGCTGCGTGGCATAAGAGGCGTGCACCGGCGCTGCGACCGGGGTCACGCGGCTCCACGACTTTGGCGGTTCGGCAGGCGCGACCGGCGCGTCCATCTCGATGCCCTTGGCGAAGGCGGCGTCGAAAGCCTCGTCATCGAAATCTATGCTGGGTTCGGCATCCTGTTCGGAAGCCGCGCCTTCGAAGCCCTGCCGGTCGAGTTCGCCGGCGAGCAGCCTATCGAGATCGGCATCGGCGGACTGGGCGGTCTGCGTGCCGTAGGCGGGCTCGTTGCGTGCGTCGAGATCCCAATCGAGCTCATCGGCCACGCCAGCCTTCTGGTCGGTGTGGCCAGCCGGCTGAACGACCGACCGCGGTGCCGGTGCGGCGGCCGGAACGGGAGCAACCGGGACCGGCGCCGGGATCGGCCGCGCGGTCATGGCGCCAAGCAGCGCATTGAGTTCGTCTTCCAGGCTGCGCTCGCCTGCGGCCGGCTTAGCCGGCTCGACTGCCGCAACCGGCGGAACCGGTGCCGATACAGAAGGAGCAGGCTCCGCGATTGACGGCTCCGCCGCGGCGACGGGCTCGGCAGCCGGCGCTTCCGATTCCCCAGACGGCACGTTGTCGAAATTGAGTTCGAAATCGTCTCCGAAGACCTCTTCAGCCGCAGCCTCGTGACCGGCGACCGGTTCAGGATCGACAGCCGGGCCTTCCGGCTCCTCGGCAAGCGCGTCACGGAAGCTGAGCTCGAAATCGTCTTCGAAGACCTGATCGGCTACAGCTCCGTGATCGGGTTGGGGATCGAAGGCGGGCTCGGGATCGGCGGCGAAATGCTCGGCCTCGACAGGCGCCTCGAGGGCCGGCGATGGCTCGTCGTCGACCGACAGTTCCTGTTCCAGGATCAGGTGCTGCGGCTGATCGATATCCATGGCGATATCAGCCGTCGACTGCTCAAATTGGGCCTGATCGAAATGGGCCTGATCGAGATGGGCCTGATCAAATGCGGACTGAACGAATTCGGCCTGATCGGACCCACTCTCGTAGTCTTCAGCGGCGATGGGCTGGTCGACAGCGGCGTGAGCCTCGATCGGCTGCACGTCGGCGCCTTCGGGCTGCTCGATATCACGGTCATCGAAGGCCAACTCGTCCTCGAGCGACATCTGGACCGCAGTGTCGAAATCGGCGTCGAACGCCGTCTCGTCCGCAGGCTCAAGGACAGCAGGCTCGACAGCCGCAGGCTCGGCGGCCGCGGCGGCGCTCTCGTCCGTGTCAGGCTGGTCGTCGATCCAGAAGCCCTCATCCAGGGAGGCCGCCATTTCCTGGTCGACGGAAAGGTCGTCCTGCACGGGCGAGACTTCCAACGAACGCGCGACCGCCTTGTCGAAATCATCGTCGAACGCCGTGTCCGCGGCCGGCTCCGGCGCAGGGGGCGTAGCAACAGCGGGCGTGGCAAAATGGGCGTGATCCGCCGCATCGTCAAAGACGAAATCCCGTTCGAGAGAAGCGGCGAGCTCGTCGTCGCTGAGAGTGGCAGCCCAGTAAGCCGGCGCAGCCTGGGCAGGCTGCTGCGCCGCCGGCTCGCTTTCCTCGGCAATGTCGAAGTCGCCCATCAGCTCCTTTTCGAGGTCGATGTCGAAGTCGGCCCCATCGGCAGCCTGGTTCGCGGGCGCAGCCTTTGCGGCCGCCGGCGACTGCGGCCTGACCGGTTGACGCGGATCGAAACCCATGATGCGGGTCAGTTCGGCGAACGGATCGTCGTCGGCGATGTGATTGCTTGCGGCTACTTTCAGCTGGGTTCTGTCTGCCATTATTGTTCCCGAACTCGCACACAGTCGGACGCCATGGACGTCGCGCAGGGTTGGCCCTTACCAGCGCAATGTGGGCAAAAGGTGACAGGCTTTTTAGTCAAACCTAACGCATTTCGGTAGGCGCATCAGCTCCTATCAGCGTCAGGCCGGAGGTCAAAACATCCGAAACAGCCTGCACCAGCCCCAGTCTGGCATACGTCAATTGTGGGTCGTTAACCTTAACAAAACGTAAGTCTGGGTTGTCGGTGCCCCGATTCCAGTGTGCGTGGAAGCTCGACGCCAGATCGTAGAGGTAGAATGCCAGCCGGTGCGGCTCCAGCGCAAGCGCCGCGGATTCGATTAGCCGTGGATATTCAGCGAGTTTCCGGATCAGGCCGATTTCGCCCTCGTCCGTCAGCGACGCAACCGAGGCCACAAGCCGGTCGCGGTCGAAATTCGCTTCGCCCAATTGCTCGCTCGCCTGCCGGAACACCGAGTGGCAGCGCGCCGAAGCGTATTGCACGTAGAACACCGGATTGTCCTTGGACTGCTCGGTGACCTTGGCGAAGTCGAAATCGAGCGGCGCATCATTCTTGCGGTAGAGCATCATGAAGCGGATCGGGTCGCGGCCGACCTCCTCCACCACGTCGCGCAGCGTGACGAAATCCCCTGACCGCTTCGACATGCGGACCGGCTCGCCGTCGCGGAACAGCTTCACCAGTTGGCAGAGCAGGACCGTGAGCTTGA
Organism: Mesorhizobium sp. WSM3868; assembly: GCF_002294785.1. NCBI lineage: Bacteria > Pseudomonadati > Pseudomonadota > Alphaproteobacteria > Hyphomicrobiales > Phyllobacteriaceae > Mesorhizobium > Mesorhizobium sp. WSM3868. The sequence goes on from NZ_NSGB01000009.1 coordinate 29,379, forward strand.
CCGTGTCGCCGGCGACCGCTCGAGCCAGCGCTTCGAGCCGCTTGACGTAACCGCCATGGTCGGCGCCGAGCACATAGATGAGATCGACGAAGCCGCGCTCGACCTTGTCCTTGAGATAGGCGACGTCCGCGGCGAAATAGGTGAAAGAGCCTTCCGACTTCACCAGCGCCCGGTCCATGTCGTCGCCGACCGCGGTCGACCGGAACAGCGTCTGCTCGCGGTCTTCCCAGTCGTCCGGCTTCTCGCCTTTCGGCGGCGGCAGCTTGCCTTTGTAGATATGACCCTTCAGCGTCAGGTCGGCGATTGCGGCGCGGATCTTCTTGGCGTTGTCGGCATGCAGCGTGCGTTCGGAGAAGAACACGTCATGATGAACATTGAGCAGCGCCAGATCCTCGCGGATCATCGCCATCATCGCGTCGACCGTGCGATCCTTGACGATCGCCAGCGCTTCGTCTTCCGGCATCTCCAGCAGGCCGAGGCCGAACTGTTCGGCCAGCGCCTGCCCGACGGGTATCAGATAGTCGCCTGGATAAAGGCCTGGCGGAATCTCGCCGACGGCTTCGCCGAGCGCCTCGCGATAGCGCAGCATGGTCGAGCGTCCAAGCACGTCGATCTGCGAGCCGGCATCGTTGATGACATATTCCTTGGTCACATCGTAGCCGGCGAAGGCCATCAGGTTGGCTAAAGTGTCGCCGACGACGGCGCCCCGGCAATGGCCGACATGCATCGGGCCGGTCGGATTGGCCGAGACATACTCGACGTTGGCCTTGCGGCCGCCGCCGATCTTGGAGCGGCCATAGTTGCGGCCCTCGCCGAGCAGCACTGCCAAATGCGCCTGCCAGAAGCCGTCCTTCAGCCGGAGATTGACGAAGCCCGGGCCGGCAACATCGGCGGAAGCGATGTCGGCATCGCTGCGCAGCGCTGCGGTCAGCTGCTCGGCCAGCGCGCGCGGGTTCTGGCCGGTGGGCTTTGCCAGCACCATCGCCGCATTGGTGGCAAGGTCGCCATGACTGGCGTCGCGCGGCGGCTCGACCGCGATGCGCGACAGATCCAGCGCTCCGCCATCCTTGTCCTTCAGATCAAGGGCTTCGACGGCTCTTACGATCCGCGCGTTGAAATCGGCGAAGATATTCATCGGGTATGCTCTGGGCTTTAAGAGGGACCGGCTGCTTGGCCGACAAAAACGTGGCTCGCCCTAGCCCAAATCCGGCGTATGGTCAAACAATCGCCTGTGCTCCTTGAGCGCATAGGTGTCGGTCATTCCGGCCAGGAAATCGGCGACGCTGCGCGCCTTGATGCGATCCTGCGCCCTGTCGAGCCCTTCGCGCCAGCCGTCCGGCATGGCGCGCGGGTCGGCGAAATAGACATCGAACAGGTCGCGGACGATCTGCTCGGCATCCGCCCGCACGCGCATCACTTCGGCATGCCGGTAGAGATGCTTGTAGAGAAAGGCCTTCAGCTCCTTTTCGGCTGCCGCCATCTCGGCCGAGAAGGTGACCATCGTCTCACCCGCGGCCCTCACCGCATCGGCGCTGTCCGGCTTGAGGCGCTCGATATTGTCGGTAGCGGCAGCAATGACATCCTCCACCATCAGCGTGATCTGCCGCCGCATCAGCTCGTGGCCGGTGCGAACGTCGTCGAGTTGCGGGTAGCGGGCGCGCACGCCACTCAGGATCGAGCCCGGCAGGCCGACGTCTTCCAGCATGTCCAGCGTCAGCAGGCCGGCACGCAGGCCGTCGTCGATGTCATGCGTGTTGTAGGCGATATCGTCGGCGATCGCGGCACACTGCGCCTCGATGCCGGCGAAGCGGTCGAGCTCGAGGTCGTGCAGTGCGGAATAGTCGCGGATCGCCTGCGGCACGGCGCCCTTGAGCCCCTTCCCGCTTGCATTGGTAAGCGGCCCGTTATGCTTGACCAGCCCTTCCAGCGTCTCCCAGCTGAGGTTCAACCCGTCGAACTCGGCGTAGCGCCGCTCGAGCCGGGTGACGACGCGCAGCGACTGCGCGTTGTGATCGAAGCCGCCCCAGCCGGCCATCTTTTCGTTCAGCGCCTCCTCGCCGGTATGGCCGAAAGGCGTGTGACCGAAATCGTGCACCAAGGCCACTGCCTCCGCCAGATCCTCGTCGCCGCGCAGCGCGCGTGCCAGGGCGCGGGCAATCTGCGCCACCTCGATCGAATGCGTCAGCCGGGTGCGGTAGTGATCGCCCTCATGCGCAATGAACACCTGCGTCTTGTGCTTCAGCCGGCGGAAGGCGGTGGAATGGATGATGCGGTCGCGGTCACGCTGGAATGGCGTCCGGGTCGGGCTTTCCGGCTCATCGAACAGGCGGCCGCGCGAGCGCGCCGGATCGCTCGCGTAAACGGCGCGCGGCCGGTAGCCGAAACCGATATCGCCGAGAGCACCCTTGCCCATTCGCCCACCAGTTGACTTGCCCCCCTCAGCTTCATACCTATCATGGGAAACCGAAAGCAAGGTGACGCCGATGGGCGCGGATGCCAAGACTGCCATGAAGGTCGAGATGACCGAAGCGGCCGCGAAGCGGATCGCCAGGATTCTGGCCGGCGAGCCGGGCAAGAATGCCTTGCGCGTTTCCGTCGAAGGCGGCGGCTGCTCCGGCTTCTCCTACAGGTTCGATCTCGTCGGTAGTCGCAACGACGACGACGTAGCCATCGAGAAGGATGGCGCCACGATCCTCATCGACGACCTCTCGCTGGTCTATATGGGCGGCTCGGTGATCGATTTCGTCGATGACCTTATGGGTCAGTCTTTCCAGATTCGAAACCCGAACGCTGTCGCCTCCTGTGGCTGCGGCACCAGCTTCTCCGTCTAGCGGGCCGCCATGCCCACGGTAGGCGCGGTCCGTCAGGTCGCGCTGTCGGCTGGGCGCGATCTCGATAGAACGCTGGCTTTCTGGCACGATGTGCTCGGCATGAGCGTGCATGCGCGCTACGATCCGCCGGGCATCGCCTTCATCATCGCGGGCGGCGTGCGGCTGTTCTTTGGCGACGGCGTGCCCCCTGGCACCGTCTATCTCGATATTGCCGGCCTCGAGGCCTTCCATGCCGAGGCGAAAGCAGCCGGTGTTCCTTTCACCGCGTCGCCGGCGCTGGTCCATCGCGACACCGAGGGCCGGTTCGGTCCGGCGGGGGAAAGCGAATGGATGGCCTTTCTAAAGGATCCGGCAGGCAATACGATCGGCCTCGTCGAGCGCCTTGCGCCGGAAGAACATTGAGGTCCGCATGAAGATCGTCACCTGGAACATCAACGGCGTTCGCGCCCGCATCGGCAACCTCACCCACTGGCTGACCGAGAGCGCGCCGGACATCGTGTGCCTGCAGGAGATCAAGACCGTCGACGACCAGTTCCCGCGGGCCGAGATCGAGGCGCTGGGCTATAATGTCGAGACCAACGGCCAAAAGAGCTTCAACGGCGTCGCTCTCCTGTCGAAGCTGCCCTTCGACGAGGTCAATCGCGGTTTGCCTGGCGACGATGCCGACGACCACGCGCGCTTCATCGAAGGCGTCTTCTCGACCGATAAGGGCGCGCTGCGGGTCGCCTCCCTCTATCTGCCGAACGGCAACCCAGTCGATGACGAGCGGAAGTTTTCCTACAAGCTGTCATGGATGGCGAGGCTAGAGCGCTGGGCGGAAGAGCGGCTGAGGCTCGAGGAAGCGCTGGTGCTGGCCGGGGACTACAACGTCATCCCCGAGCCCGCCGACGCCAGGTTCCCCGAAAACTGGCGCAGTGACGCGCTATTCCAGCCTCAGACGCGGCAGGCCTTCCGGCGCCTGAAGAATCTCGGGTTCACGGAGGCCGTGCGCGCCGTGACCGATTCGCCGGATGTCTATACTTTCTGGGACTATCAGGCCGGCGCCTGGCAGAAGAACAACGGCATCCGCATCGACCATCTGTTGCTGTCTCCCGAAGCCGCTAACCGCTTCTCGTCGGCCTCGGTTGAAAAGCACGTCCGCGCCTGGGAAAAACCTTCCGACCACGTGCCGGTGGCCATCGATCTGCGCTTGCAGCCGGCCTGAAGGCGCTGCTTGCGGACTCTTGCCGAACCCTGATGTCGCCACAAATCGTGTGTCTGATGCGGGATTGTTGCGGGGTTCGATGGCGATCCGATTTGTTCTTTGCCCGGTCGGCCTTGCGCTGGCATTTGCCGCGCCGGCGCTCGCGGCGCCGGAGTGTCTTGCCAACGGCAAATCGTTCAAGCTCGGTGAGACGGCCTGCCTGACCATTGCCGGCGAAAGTCACCTCGCCCGCTGCGACATGGTTCTCAACAACACGTCCTGGACGAAGGTCCAGGACGACTGCCCCGGCGAGAATCAGGCGCCGAAACTGCACCCGACCTCAATCACGGCGCCGACGGAACCTACCGAAAATTGAAGCCGAAGCTGCGGCCTACTGGTCGCCGTTGTTGCCCTTGGTCAGGATGTCGTCGGCGAGCGAAATCGCCGTGCGACGGTCGGCTTCGCCAGCCGCGGCGAAGGCCTCTTCCTGCATGCTGCGGATCCAGGGCTGATCCGCCGGCGGGGCACGCTCCAAGGCAGCCGTCATCATCGCCAGGCCGCGCACGATCTTGCCGCTCTGGAACAACAGATTGCCGAGCGTCGCCTGCGCGCCGGCATGGCCTTTTTCGGCCGCGAGTTGCAGCCAGCGCCCGGCCTGCTTGACGCTGGCCTTCACGCCGCCCTCACCTTTGAGGAACATCTGACCGATCTCGAACTGCGCGTTCGGGTTGCGGTAGTTGGCGGCGGCGCGCATGTAGTATTCCTGCGCCGCAACCTCGTTCTCCTCGACCGGGCTGCCGGGGATACCTTTGCGCAGATAGTCGCCGAGCGCGACAAGCGCGTCGGAGACATAGCTTTCCTCGGGCGAGCCGGGCTCGACATCCTGATCGACGATCTCGGAGAAGAACTTGAAGGCCGCATAGTCGTCGCGGGCCACGCCGTCGCCCTGGGCATACATGCGCGCAAGCTTCCAGGTGGCGCCGATCTGGCCGTTCTCGGCGGCATATTTATAGGCCTCGACCGCTTGGTCCTTGTGGCCGTTCTTGTAGGCGGAGAAGCCGAACTGGAACACCGCCCACGGGCTCGACTGCGGCTTGACCCCGGTCTTGTCGTCGAACACCTTGTCGTCGAAGGCCATGACCTGCCCGACGGCGCCCAAGGTCGCCACCGCGACCAGTGCCGGCAAGACAAATGACCTCAACACCTCAAATGTCCGCATAGCAGTGTGTTTCTTTTGCGCCGCCCGGATGGGTGACCGCGCCGTCGCGGGCCGACCCTACGGTCTGCGCATATTTCCAGATCGCGCCGGACTGATAGTCGGTCTTGCGCGCCTTCCATTTCTTGGCCCGGGCCGCGAGTTCGGCATCCGACAGCGCCACCTCGATCGTGCCATTAACGGCATCGATAGAGATCACGTCGCCATTCTTGATGAGCCCGATCGGCCCGCCGACCGCCGCCTCCGGCCCGACATGGCCGATGCAGAAACCACGTGTAGCACCGGAAAAACGGCCGTCGGTGATCAGCGCCACTTTGCCGCCCATGCCCTGGCCGTAGAGCGCTGCCGTCGTCGACAGCATCTCCCGCATGCCCGGACCGCCGCGCGGCCCCTCGTAGCGGATGACGAGAACCTCGCCCTCCCGGTAATTGCGCTGCGTGACCGCTTCGAAGCACTCCTCTTCCGAATCGAAGCAGCGCGCCGGGCCTGAGAATTTCAGCTCCGACATGCCGGCGATCTTCACGATCGCGCCTTCGGGGGCGAGGTTGCCCTTCAAGCCCACAACGCCGCCTGTCTTGGTGATTGGCCGATTGGCGGGACGCACAACATCCTGGCTCTCATTCCAGGCAACGTGCTCCATGTTTTCGGCCAAAGTGCGGCCAGTGACCGTCATGCAGTCGCCGTGAAGATAGCCGTGGTCGAGCAGCGTCTTCATCAAGAGCGGAATGCCGCCGGCCTCGAACATGTCCTTGGCGACATATTTGCCGCCGGGCTTGAGGTCGGCGATATAGGGCGTCTTTTCGAAGATCGCCGCCACGTCGAAGAGGTCGAACTTGATACCCGCCTCATGCGCGATCGCCGGCAGATGCAGTGCCGCGTTGGTCGAGCCGCCGGTGGCCGACACGACCGTCGCGGCATTCTCCAAAGCCTTGCGGGTAACGATGTCGCGCGGCCGGATGTTTTTCGCGATCAGCTCCATGACCTTTTCGCCGGAAGCGAAATTGAACCGGTCGCGCATTTCGTAGGGCGCAGGCGCGCCGCAGGAATAGGGCAAGGCCAGCCCGATCGCCTCGGCGACCGTGGCCATGGTGTTGGCGGTGAACTGGGCGCCGCACGACCCTGCCGACGGACAGGCGGCCTGCTCGATCTCGAGCAGCTCGGCATCGGAGATCGTGCCGACCGAATGCTGCCCGACCGCCTCGAACACATCCTGCACGGTGATCTGCCTTCCGCGGTAGCTGCCGGGCAGGATCGAACCGCCATAAATGAAGATCGACGGCACGTTGAGCCGCACCATCGCCATCATCATGCCGGGCAGCGACTTGTCGCAGCCGGCAAGCCCGACCAGCGCGTCATAGCAATGGCCACGCATGGTGAGCTCGACTGAATCGGCGATCACCTCGCGCGACACCAGGGACGACTTCATGCCCTGGTGGCCCATGGCGATACCGTCCGTGACTGTGATGGTGCAGAATTCGCGCGGCGTGCCATTGGCGGCCGCGACGCCCTTCTTCACCACCTGCGCCTGGCGCATCAGCGAGATGTTGCAGGGAGCGGCCTCGTTCCAGCAGCTGGCGACGCCGACCAGCGGCTGCGCGATCTCGGCCGCCGACAGTCCCATGGCGTAGAGGTATGAACGATGCGGCGCGCGCGCCGGACCTTCGGTCACGTAGCGGCTGGGCAGCTTGGCCTTGGAGATTGCCTTGGCGTCCATCGTCGTCCTTGCCGCACACCCCGCGGCCGGTCCCATCGCCGAGCCAACCTGGCACGCATCCCGAGACCTATTCGAGTTGCTCCGGGTTTATGGCGGGAAATGGGCAGTCCCCTCGGCGACGCTCTTAGCGCGGGGCTTGTTCATAAACTGTTGCTGAAACGTCACAATCGTCTGAAGCGCCGGCTGTGCAGCTAATTTGCAACACAGGATCGGCCAACCAGCCTAGGCCTTTGATTGCCCAATAGAAAAAGGCCGGGCGGTGCCCGGCCTTCTTCGCGGAATTGCGGGAGCGGCTTAGAACTTGATCTTTATGCCACCCGAGATCGCCGTGACCAGATCGTTGCCAAAGTCGTAGCTGACGTCGGTGCCAGCCTGATAGCCATTTTCCCCGGTCACCACTCCCGAATGGCCGCTCGTCATCACGCCGATCGCACCAGCTAGACGAACTTCGATATTGGGCTTCGGTGTATAGGCGACGCCGCCACCCAGCGTCCAGGTATCCGTCTGAGAGCCGTAGCCATGCGAGGTCCCGCGGTCCCAACTGAGCTGACCGGCAGCGCTCCACTGCTCATTGAATTTATGGCCGATGCCGCCGGAAACCGTCCACCCGTCGCGATACATCAGGTCAAGCGAAGTTACTTGACCCGGCCCGTTGGTAAAGCACGCCGCCGCAGGAGCAATCGTTGGGCAAATCGGCACACTTTGCAGCACGCTCCAGTTGACCCATTTGATCGAGCCGAAGGCAAGCCAACCAGGAGCAATGCCCGACTGCATCTTTAATTCCAGAGTGTCAGGCATGCTCTGCGTCGGAGAATAAATCGGCGTTGGGAACCCGCCGACGGTCAGCGTGCCGGATATATTGTCAAGTTTTACTTGCGAGTTGTAAACGAGACTGGCGCGCAACGCGATATCAGGAATTTCGTACGCAATGCCCGCACGCCAACCCCAGCCACTGCTATCCAAATCCACGCGACCGAGTGTGGTCCCCAGAAGCGGATTTGCGTAGCTCTCCTTGAAGCCGTAAACCTCTTGGTAGAATACACCACCGATAAACCGGATCTGGCCCTTGCCGGCATCCATTTTATAGGAGCAGGTCGCAGCGTAATTGTTGCTCTTGATATCGGTTTCAATGTTTGAGTATGAGCCGTTCCAGATGCCAGGCGCAGTATGCGCCCCCCAAGGCTGCGAATAGTCAACCATGCAGTCCACGCCCTGGACGATCTGAGCCTTCGCGCCGATCCGCGGAACCCAGTAGTTCTCGCTGTCGTTCGCTGTGCTGCTGACTGTGAGTCCGGCACCGCTGGTATCGACCGCGTTCTTGAGCTTGCGATCCGGCATCACATAGGTAGCTTCCGCTTCCGTCGCGAACGGCGCCGGGTCGAACAGCAGGTCGATGTCGTAGCCGCCGCGCTCCAAGCCGCCGGCATGCGCCGGGTGCATCGCCGATCCGATCAAAGCCAGCGAGAAGCACCCTGCCCCCAGCAGTGCTTTGAGCCGCAAAACGTTCATGGAAATCCCTCCCCGAAACACGAAGTGGGGCAAGCTAGAACCAATTCCGGTTAACGGCGCAACCACGAATTCGTGAGCTGTACATGTACACCTTGACAGCTCGTATTTTGGCCATGGTCATCGGCCGCCAATTGAGCCCTAAACGCGGCTCACTCGGCATCGGAGCGAGAGAAAAAATTGCAAAAACGGTCCGAAACAGCTCAAAAACAGGCCTTTTTGAACGGAATAGGCCCGATTGTTACATTACGGCAACAATGGGGCCAAAACTTTCCGTTTACGTCAAGATTAACGCAGCGGCAGGCCCGTATCCGAGTGAAATGACGCATCGGAAACCCGCGCGCCAGCGGAGCCGAATCTTGTCGTTCAGCCGGCGTCGCGCACCCTGGTTAAGGCGACCGAAAGCTTTTCTTGCGCCTCGCGATATTCGGCGAGCTTTTCGCGCTCTGCCTCGACCACCTCCTGCGGCGCGTTGGCGACGAACTTCTCGTTGGAAAGCTTCTTGTGCAGGCGGGCGATCTCCTCGGTCACCTTGGCCAGTTCCTTCTGCAGCCGCGTTGCTTCGGCCTGAAGGTCGATCAGGCTGCCGAGCGGCAGACAGACGGTTGCCTCGTTGAGAACGATCTGGGCCGAGCCTTTCGGCGGCGCATCGACCAGCGCGATGTCGCCGACGCGCGCCAGCCGCTTGATGGCCTGGGCGTGGCGCTCCAGTCTTTCCTGTGTAAGGGCATTGGCGCCGATCACCGTCAGCGGCGCGATCGCCGCCGGCGGCACGTTCATTTCCGAGCGCACCGAGCGAATGCCGGAGACGAGCTCGACCAGCCAGTTGATGTCGGCGGCAGCCTCGTCATCCTCGAAATCGGGCGCGGGCCAGGCGGCGTGGCAAAGCAGGGAGGTGCGTACCTTCCCCTCGCCTGCGGTCTGCGCCCACAGCTCCTCGGTCATGAACGGCATCATCGGGTGCAGCAGCTTGTAGATCTCGTCCAGCACGAAGGCGACACAGGCCCGGCTCTCCGCCTTGGCCGCCTCGTCCGTGCCCATGAACACCGGCTTAAGCAGTTCCAGATACCAGTCGCAGAACAAGTTCCAGACGAAGCGATAGGCGGCGCCCGCCGCCTCGTTGAAGCGGTAGGTGGTGATGCCCTCCGTGATCGCCCGCGCCGCCCGCGTCAGCTCGGTCAGGATCCAGCGGTTGACCGCGAGCTTGGCGTCGTGCAGCCAGAAATCGTCGTTCCTGGCGACCTCGTTCATTTCGGCGAAGCGCGTGGCGTTCCAGAGCTTGGTCCCGAAATTGCGGTATCCGGCGATACGCGCCGGGTCGAGCTTCACGTCGCGCCCCTGCGCTGCCATCACGGTCAAGGTGAAGCGCAGCGCGTCGGCGCCATACTCGTCGATCAGTTCGAGCGGGTCGATGACGTTGCCTTTCGACTTCGACATCTTCTGCCCGTTCTTGTCGCGCACCAGCGCATGAACATAGACCGTGTGGAACGGCTCCTCGTTCATGAAATGCAGGCCCATCATCATCATCCGGGCCACCCAGAAGAAGATGATGTCGAAGCCGGTCACCAGCACGTCGGTCTGGTAGTAGGTCTTCAGCTCCGGCGTCTGGTCAGGCCAGCCGAGCGTCGAGAACGGCCACAGCGCCGAGGAGAACCAGGTGTCGAGAACGTCCTCGTCGCGCGTCAGGATCTCGCCCGGCTTGAAATTTTCAAGCTTGTCCTCAACCCAGGCCTTCCACGGGCCTTCCAGCGCCAAATAATATTCGACCGCCGCGGCCAGCGCCTCCTCTTCGGTCTTCTCGACGAAGACGCGTCCGTCCGGCCCGTACCAGGCCGGAATCTGGTGCCCCCACCACAGCTGCCGCGAGATGCACCAGGGCTGGATGTTCTCCATCCAGTCGTAATAGGTCTTCTCCCAGTTCTTCGGCACGAAGTTCGTGCGGCCCTCGCGCACAGAGGCAATGGCCGGCTTGGCGAGCTCCGCCGCGTTGACGTACCACTGGTCGGTGAGGAACGGCTCGATCGGCACGCCGCCGCGATCGCCATGCGGCACCGTGTGGCGATGCGGCTCGACCTTTTCCAGGAACCCGCCGGTTTCCATCAGCTCGACGATCTTCTTGCGCGCCACGAAGCGATCCAGCCCGTCGAGCTCATCCCAGACGGCCTGGCGCAGCGGCGTCACTTCAAGACCGGCAAGGAATTCCTCGTTATCCTTGAGCTTGATGTAGGCTTCGACGGTCAGGATGTTGATCGCCGGCAGCTTGTGGCGCTTGCCGACCTCAAAGTCGTTGAAGTCATGCGCTGGGGTGATCTTGACCGCGCCGGAACCCTTTTCCGGATCCGAATACTCATCCGCCACAACCGGTATCCTGCGGCCGACGATCGGCAGGATGACGTTCTTGCCGACCAGATCGCGAAACCGCTCGTCGTCGGGGTGAACCGCCACCGCCGTGTCGCCCAGCATGGTTTCCGGGCGTGTCGTGGCGACGGTGATGAACGTCTTCGGATTCTCGGGATCGAACGCCAGGCCTTCGACCGGGTAGCGGAAATGCCAGAGATTGCCGTTGACCTCATGCTGCTCGACCTCGAGGTCGGAAATGGCCGTCAACAGCTTCGGATCCCAGTTCACAAGCCGCTTGTCCTTGTAGATCAGCCCCTGCTTGTAGAGGGTGACGAACACCTCCAGCACCGCCTTGGACAGACCCTCGTCCATGGTGAAGCGCTCTCGGCCCCAGTCGGCCGAGGCACCGAGCCGCCTCAGCTGATTGAAGATCGCGCCGCCGGATTCGGCTTTCCACTCCCAGACCTTTTCGATGAACTCCTCGCGCGTCAGGTCGCGGCGATGGATCTGCCTCTCCATCAGCTGCCGCTCGACCACCATTTGCGTGGCGATGCCGGCATGATCCATGCCCGGCTGCCACAGCACATTTTTGCCACGCATGCGCTCAAACCGCACCAGGATATCCTGCAGCGTGTTGTTGAGCGCGTGCCCCATATGCAGCGAGCCCGTAACGTTCGGCGGCGGGATGACGATGGCGAAGGCTTCCGCCCCTTCCTCTGCGCCGGCGCCGGCGCGGAACGCATCGGCCTCTTCCCAGATTTTGGCGATCTTCGGCTCGACGGTCTTGGCGTCGTAGGTTTTATCAAGCATGGAGGAAGTCCGAACTGTCGGGAACAAGCGTCCGGTGTAAATCGGAAGCTCTTGGCCGAGTCAACCGCGAGAAGGATGGGCCCGCCTTGCCCAGATAGGCTTGCGGCGATCTGCGGCAAGCCCATGACTCATCGCAAGACAAATCGCGCGGCCGCATTTTCGCGGAAACAAAAAGCACCGCCCGACGGCGGCGCTTTTACGCTGAAAGCCCAGACGAAATCACTGCGCGCCGCGCGCCACGCGCTCGATTTCCTCGCGCACCAGCCGTTCGACCAGTGTCGGCAGGTTGTTGTCGAGCCAGTCCTGCAGCATCGGCCGCAGCATCTCCTCGGCCATCTCGTCGAAGCTCTTCTTGCTGCGGCTGGCGAAGGCATCGGAAAGCTCGCCGAAGGCCGCCGCGACCTGACGGCCCGCATGCTTGGACAGGATTGCCGGCCGGGCTGGCGGCAGGTCGGCCGAGGATGGCGCCGAAACGTTGTCGGGCGCCGCGGTTTCGGTGGTTGGCGCGGCAAGATCCTCCTCGTCGATCTTGACTTCGGGCGCCACTTCCGGAGTTGCTACCTTCGCCTTGACGGAGTTTCCGCCAACGGCGGCGATCTCGCGCCGCCAATCGGCGACGATGGTATCGGCACTTTGCGGCACGCTCTCCGCTGCCCTCGCGACCGCCGGGGTGTCCGGCTCGGCGGCTACCCTGGCCCCGACTTCCGCCAGGGTGGTGGGAGCGGGCGCGGTCTTCACCGGTTCAGGGCCGGTCTCGGCGATCGTCGGATCGGACGCCGCAAGCTGGGACTGTATCTCCGCCAAACTCACCGGCTTGCTGGGAGCGGATCCGGCGTTGAGCTCGGAACGGAAGGGGTCAAGGTCGGCCGTCTGCGCCGCCGGCGTCGGCCGGAGGTCCTGGCGAACGTCACCGTTGTCCGCCGCCGGTTGCTTGCGGCCGGTATCGCTGTCCTCGATGATCCTTCGGATGGAAGCAAGTATCTCTTCCATGGAAGGTTCGCGCTGCGCGCTGCTCGCTGTCGCCATCGTCACATCCGCCGCCTTTGTGACTTGTTCAAGATTTCCATTCCGCCAAGACCGGAATTCGAATCAATGCGGACAGCGTAACCGACCGATCGTCATCCGAGAATCCCCAATCTGGGGAGACGTTGGATTTCAACAGATTAGCTCGCTACGCCGCCGGCAGCCGACCGTCTGGTTCCAATGCAAAAGCGCCGCGCATCCATTGGACACGCGGCGCTTTTGGAAATGCCAAAGGTTCAGCGGCCGTCCGGCGTGCGCAGCCCGATCCACTTGTCCTTAACGGCGTTGTAGTGCTCTTGCGGGTTGTATTTCGTGACCGCCAGGCCGAGTTGGCCGGCGGACAGGCGGCCAATCGCCGACAGGATGGCGTAGCTCGCCACGACGACATCGCGCTCGGAGCTCGCCTGGTTGATCTTGGCGGTGATGACGGCGTTCTGCGCGTTGAGCACGTCGAGCGTCGTGCGCTGGCCGACATTGCGTTCCTCGATGACGCCGTTGAGCGCCAGTTGCGCGGCGGCGATCACCTGCCTGTTGGCATCCACGCTTTCGCGCGCGGCGGTGTATTGCGTCCACGCCGAAGCCACGGCCTGGCGCACCTGGTCGCGGCTGACGTCGACCTCGATGCGGGCCTGGCTGAGCGATTCCTTCGATTGGCGGACCAGCGCAGAGGTGCGCCCGCCCGAATAGATCGGCACGGTAAGCGTTGCACCGATATTGGCCGAATTGGTCGTTCCTTCGGAACCCGCCGATGCAAAAACGCCGGGCGAGGTGTTGCGATACTGGCTCGAAATCCCGGCGCTGGCGGAAAGCTGCGGCAATAGCGCCCCTTCGGCCGACTTAACCGAAAAGGCCGCGGCGTCGACGAGATGCTCGGTGGCAAGGATGGCCGGATGCTCCGCGGCGGCAATGGTGAAGGCCGAATCGAGGCTTCCAGGCAGCAGCTTTCCAACCGGCGCGGCCGCCTTGAGCTTGCCCGGCTCGTCGCCGACGATCTGGTGGTAGGTCGCAGCGCTTGCCAGCGCCGTCGCGCGAGCGCTGGCGAGTTGCGCCACCGCGGTCGCCCGCGAGGCATCGGCCTGTGCGACGTCGGTGCGGGTGCCCTCTCCGACCTCGAAGCGCGACCGCGCGGCGCGCGCCTGCTCGGTCAGGAATTGCAGGTTCTGTGCGGTCAGGACCGCGATCTGGCGATCACGAATCACATCCATGTAGGCGCTTGCCGCGTTGAACAGGATGTTCTCTTCGGTGTTGCGGAGACTTTCTTGCGAGGCCCTGACCTGCGCTTCGGCGGCGGCGACATTGTTCTTGGTTTGAAAGCCGTCGAACAGCGTCTGATCGATCTCAACCCCGAAATTGCCCGTAGTGATATTTAAGGTTTGACCCAGATTGTTGTTGCGGCTGCTCGTGTAGTCGATGCTTGCCGATCCCCTGATCGTCGGCCGGTAGCCGGACTTGGCGATGGCAACCCCCTCGTCGGTGACACGGGTGCCCGCGCGGGCGGAATTCAGCTGGGAATTGTATTGATAGGCTTTGGCGAGCGCGCCGGTGATGGTTTCGGCGGATGCTGCCAGCGGCGAAAGCGCGGTCGCCGAAACAAGTATGGCTGATAGAAAAGTCTTGTGTAGGGGCGGCACGTATTATCCCTCATTCGTTTGCATGGGAACCACGCCGCGCACCTTTTCCTTCCGGATCAGCTAGCGCCGCGTGTTTATCGTCCCCCGCTGACAGCCCCCGAAAATGCACGTGAAGCAAATCAGCAACGATTGTTCAAGCGCAAGCGATCATGACAGCGCCTTCGCTGCAAGGCAAAACCGCTCAAAATTCGAACGCATGAGCACGTTCGAACCCCGGTAGTGGCTTAATTGCCGCATTAAATGCGCGTCTGCCGGTTACAACCCCCCCGGCCTTGACAAAAAGATGCGCAACGCCAGAGTTGCCCTGCCCCTCGACCACAACCAGCCGTCCGTCCTCGCCGAGCTGGCCGAGCAATGCCGCGGGCACCTCCTCGACGCTGCCGCCGATGAAGATGACGTCATAGGGTGCCGCGGCGGCATGACCCTGCGGTAACGGCCCGATCACTACGGTGGTGTTCTGGCAATCCAGTGCCGAAAGGGTCGACTTCGCCGCTTCGGCAAGCGCCGGGTCGCTTTCGAGCGCGACCACCGATTTTGCGATTCGGGAAAGCAGCGCGGCCGAATAGCCGGTGCCGCAGCCGACATCGAGCACCGAATCGGTGTCGCTGATTTCGGCCAGTTGCAAAAGCTTGGCGAGCGGTGACGGTTCCATCAGGTAGCGGGCACCGCCGCCACTGACGCCATCGGTGATGCGGATGTCCTCGTCGATATAGGCAAGGTCCCGCTGCCCGGCGCCGACAAAAGCCTCGCGCGGCACGGAAAGCATCGCTTCGATCAGCGGCGCGCTGGTCACATCGGTGGTGCGGATCTGGCCATCGACCATCTTCACGCGGCGTTCGGAGAAATCAGCGTTCATGTCCCAACCAACCCGCTTCCCGCGCCCAATTCGCTGCCCGCGCCCGATCCGATTTCCAGGCAAATGACGCGGGCCAATTCGACCGGAACCTAGCGCCCCGGCGCGACAGCGCCGGAGCCCGGGCATTGGAGGCCTCGCCCGGAATCGAACCGGGGTGCAAGGATTTGCAGTCCTCTGCGTAACCACTCCGCCACGAGGCCTTCCATGCTCCCGGCGTTCCGGGGCAACTCAATATGTTGGCGGTGAAAGGTCGTCAAGCACCGGCAAGTCATTCCCGATGCTTTCCCATTCCTCATCGAAGGCAGTGGTTGCCGATTGCTTGCGGCCGATCCCGATGGTGTCGCCGGCACCTGCTGGACTCTCTCCCTGCAAAGCTCTCAATCCGGCCGGCGGCGGCGTTCCCACCAGACCACGAAGCGGCGCCTGTGACGACGCACCAGTGCGAATTCGTAGGACAGGACCAGCAGGCCGATCGGAACCATCCAGAAACCGAGAATCGGCAGAAAGCCCAGAATCCCGCCGATTGTGAGCAGCACGCCGATTGCGATCCGCAATCCCCGCGAGCGCGGCATGGAGAAGTCGCGGCCGAAGACCGTGATCTTGCGCGCCGGCGGGTTATCGTCGTCAGTTGCCGTCATTTAAAGCCAGATCCCATCTGCGCGGCCGATGTCATAAATACCAAAGGACGACCAGCCGCATTGTTCCATGCCGGTGTCAAGCCGCTCATATGTGGGCACGCCGAAGCGATGCCACAAATCGCCGCACGAAAAACTGCAGAAAAATTGCGAATTGCTGCTTTGCAAAGCCGAAAGGTGTTTGCTATAGGCTGCGCCACTCACGTCAGAGCCTCCGTTCCCCGGTAGCTCAGTGGTAGAGCAACCGGCTGTTAACCGGTTGGTCGCTGGTTCGAATCCGGCCCGGGGAGCCAATTGCCATTGTTTCATTTGATTGAATGAACTTCCGATTCTGCAAGCGCGCGGCGCTGGATCCGGCAGCATGCGGCAACGGTCAAGCCCGGCCGGGTCAGCCTGAGATAATTTCGTAGTGAAGGATTTCGGCGTCGCCGAGGGACGATCTGCGTCCAGGCGAGATAACGCCGGAGCCGAAGAGAAGAATATCTTCGCGGCGCACGAATACCTCATGGTCGGGTCCCATCGACACAAATGTGCCCGACGAGCTTCGCTCGATAAGGACGGCCTTGCCATTCGAAAGGGTGAAGGTTGCGTGGTGCCTTGAGACCCAGGGCCGCTGGATGACGATGTTGCATTCCGGGGATCGGCCGATCGTCACCAATTCGTTGTTTCGGCAGGATCGCAACTGATCTCCATAGCGGATGACCAGATTGATCTGCCGCGGCGGGGCGGAGCGTCTCTCGATAACCGTGCCCCGGCTGATGATTTGCGTACTGAGGGCCCGATCCTCGCTCCCCAGGGTATAGACATCGAAGAGTTCTTGCTTTCCCTTGAAAGCCATTTTGTCGAGGAGCCGCAGGGCACTGCGGCTATCCGCGCAAAGGGCTTCGAAGAAGCTCTGGCTGATCAGCACCTCCCCGGGGTTGGCCGTGGTGGACAACCTTGCGGTGACATTGATAACGTCTCCGAATACCGCGCCCCGCGCGCGAATGACCGCCCCGAAATGCAATCCGATCCGGGCGTGCAACGGCCCTTTCGTCAGTTCGCTGCTGATTTGGAAGACGGCCCTCAGCGCCGCCTCCGAACTATCGAACAGGCTGAGCACGTCATCGCCCTTCGAGTAAATGAAGTCACCGCCGTGCCGGGCGACGATCTCGCGTATCGCGTCGAGGCAATCCGAGATCTGCTGCAGAGCTGCATCGTCGCCGATGCGCTCATAGAGCGGCGTGCTGCCCACGACATCAGCTAGGAGGACTGCGGCCAGAAGTCTTTCCTGATCCATCGGCTCGTATCCGACCACGAACGCGACGTATATAGCATAACTCACCCTGCTTACCCGCCTGGGAGCCGGGCGCTGTGGCGAGACCACCTTCCACGGACAACCCGGCCTTGTTGCCGCCCCGGCAACTGCACAAGACTTTCCACGGCTATGACCAAGGCTGCCAAGCGCACGTTGAAGCGCAAGCGGGCGATGCGGTCCGGAACAGCATTCCGAAAGCGACGATGAGGATAGCGACGAATAGGCGCGGCATACGGGCCGGTTCAGGGTAATGCTGAGCGGCGCCCGTGAGACGAACGGGTGGAGTGTATCATTTTAATACAATCCTCAATTTGTAGACTCCTGCCATGCATCGGCAGCTAGTGTTCTCCGTCCAGGCTAGTGGAGGGAAGCCGCGGACCGGGAGGAAAAAGATGTCCATCCAAAAGGAAGACTATCGCACGAACCGAGCCGACTATGCCTTTGCCGCGAAAGGCCAATCGGCCGTCGATGTGGGCCGCAACGAGATTCTAGAAAGAAGAAAGAAGACTGTCTGGCTAAGAGATCCGCGAATCGCGAGATTGGCCGCAAATCCGTGCGAAAGCCTTCCAGGACCAAAACCCAGACCGCGCGGGAATTAGCGACGCTGCTTCACCTATGGATGCGTGCCCCATCATAGCGGCAGGAGCGTATAGTTGCCGTCAGCCGGTGCCGTATTTCGTTTCCTAACCCCCGCCGGCTCGCCCCCGGCTCTGTCCGCCTGCTTTGTGAACACGGACGCGTTCCTTGCTGCTCCAAGTCCTCCGAGTTTTGTAAGTTGTCATGCTCTTTCGCTGCGCGATCGAGATGATCGTCAACGGTATAGCCGGTGGATTGAATGCGGTAGAGTCACGAACGTTCTGGTCTAAATCTCGGGCCTTGCATCAAAGGGGAGATGGTTCCAGGCCGAGACCTGTGGTCCGCGCCGGCGATCGCGCCTGCAGCGAACCGAGTCTGAGATAGATGGCAGGCACGACGAAGAGGTTCAGAAGCGTTGACGTGATCAGCCCGCCCAGAATGATGATGGCCATCGGATGTTCGATTTCCTGCCCGGGAATGTTGCCGGTAACAACCAGTGGGACGAGCGCAAGACCGGTCGCCAGCGTCGTCATGAGAATGGGCGAAAGGCGTTCACGCGCGCCGCGCAGGACAAGTTCCGGTCCGAAGGGCTCGCCCTCCTCGCGCTCCAGATGCAGGAAATGGTGGATCAGAAGCACCCCGTTGCGGGCCGCGATGCCCAACACCGTCAGGAACCCCACGAGGCCGCCTAGCGAGATGATGCCGTCGCCCAGATAGGCGGCGATGACCCCGCCGACCATAGCGGCCGGCAGTGAAAGGAAAACCAGGGCAGCGAGCCTCCAGCTTCTCAAGGAGGCCTGCAGCAGCATGAAGATTACGACCGCGGCGACGACAGAGGCATAGACGAGCCTGTTTTGCGCAGCGTTGCGTTCCGCCGCCTCGCCCAGCAGCTGGGCATGATAGCCGAGCGGAAACTCGATCTTGGCCAGGCGCTGCTCAACCTCATGGACGACGGAGCCCAGGTCGCGGTCGCGCACATTTGCACGCACGTCATGGCGGCGCGAGGCGTTCTCGCGTTTGATGGTGCTGGCCACCGGGGCAATCTTGACTTCGGCAACGTCGCCGAGCCGGACCTGACCGCCGTCGGGAGTATCCAGGAGAACGTTCTGCACGTCGTCGAGGCCGCGCCGCGATTTGGGCGTCGACCATACCATGACGTCATACACCTTTCCGATGCGATGAACGTCGCTCACCTCGTGACCGGCGAAGATCACGGCAGCAGCGCGACGAACATCGCCGGGCTTGAGACCTCTGGAAGCCGCCTTGGCGACATCCACGGTGACCTGAATTTGCGGTACCGTCTTCTGCGGCTCCTCGTGTAGGTCGATCAGGCCCTCGATGCCGACCAGGGCGTCGCGGACCCTCACCGCCTGCTCGCGCAACGCCGCCGCGTCAGGCCCGAAAATCCGAACCACTATCGACTCGCTCGATCCGGTGAGCACTTCCTTCACGCGTTCGCGAAGGTAGGTCTGGACGTCGCGATAGATACCGGGATAGCCGTCGACCGTGTCCTGAACGGCTTTCAGGGTCTTGTCATAGTCGACCTTTGGATCGACGCTGATCCAGTTCTCCGTGAAGTCGATGCCCACCACCTCGTCGGCCACCAGCGCCCGGCCGATGTGAGCGCCGAAGTTGCGCACTCCGGGAATGGATCTCAGTTCTTTGCTGGCAGCTACCGTCATCCGATACATCTCGGCGTGCGATGTCCCGGGCGGCGTCAGCCAGTGCATGAGGAAGTCACGTTCCTTGAAGGAGGGCAGGAGCGAGGTTCCGAGCAGCGGCCAAACGCCTAATCCCGCGACCACGACGACCGCGGTGATCCCAAACGTCGCGCGAGGAGCAGCGATGATCCTCGACAGCATGGCGGCATAGCCTCGCTGCAACCACCCGACCAGCGGCGAGACGCGCTCGATCGGCGCTCCTTGAAGCAGGATAAGGCAGAGTGCCGGCGTCACCGTCAGCGCCACGGCCATCGAAGCGAGGAGCGCGATGGAATAGGACGTCGCCAGCGGCACGAAGAAAGTGCCCGACAGACCGCCCATGAAGAACACAGGAATGACCGAGATGACGATGATGAGGGTTGCGGCGACGATCGGGCTGCGGATCTCGAGCGATGCTTCCAGGATGACTGATGCCACCGATTTGCCAGCGCCGCTGCGGCGATTCTCGCGCAATCGCCGTGTGATGTTTTCGACGTCGATGATAGCGTCGTCCACCACCGATCCCACCGCCACGACGAAGCCGGCCAGCACCATCGTGTTGATGGTCGTCCCGAGCCAGTAGAGAACAAGTCCCGCGGCGACCAGAGAGAGCGGGATCGCCAGCAGGCTGATGAGCGCCACCCGCCACTCGAACAGGAAGGCGCCGAGAACGCAGACCACCAGGACCGATCCCACCAGCAAGGCCATTGTCAGATTGTGGATCGAGAGCTCGATGAACGTCGCCGGGCGGAAGATCTGCAGGTCGACGTCGATACCTTTGAGGCCGTCCTTCATTTCGGCGAAGGCTGCCTCGACGCCGCGCGTGACCTCCAGCGTGTTCGCCCACGGGAACTTCTCGACGATCAGCATCATGCCGGGACCGTCATTGATCACAGCGTCGCCGATCGGCAGCGGTTCCCCCCAGGTGACGTCGGCAAAGTCCGCCAGCACCAGTTGCTCGCCGGCCTTTGACTCGACCGGAATTCTCTTGACGTCTTCCAGCTTCACGCTGGACGCTACGTCGGCGCCGACATACAGCCGCTGGTTGGCGGTGTCGATGAAGCCTACGGTCTGGCTCTTGGCTGAGCTCGCCATCGGCAGCAGGCCGAAGTCCAGCGCATCGGCCGAAGCCTCCATGACCTCGTTCAGCGTCACGCCGCGTTTCAGCATGCGCGCGGGATCGACCTGGATCTGCAGCTGTTTGAGCTTTTCGCCCCACATCGCCACGTTGGCGACGCCGGGCACGCGCAGCAGGCGGAAGCGGATCTTCCAGTAGGCGGTCATCGACAGGTCGAGCTGAGTGAGCTCCTTAGACGAGAGGCCGATCTTCATGGTCCTGCTGGTCGAGGACAAGGGCTGCAGCATGACGGGCGGGCTCGAGCCGAACGGCAGTCTGGCCGACGCAAGCTGCACGCGCTCCTGGACGAGCTGCCGCGCGTGCATGATGTCGGTTCCCCGCTTGAAGATCATGACAATGGAGGACAGCGACATCACACTCTTCGAGCGGATGACGTCGAGTTCCGGTGTGCCGCGCAGTGCATCCTCGAGGGGAATGGTGATCAGCTCCTCGACCTCGGCGGTCGACATGCCGATACCCTCGGTCTGAATCTCCACCAGCGGCGGGGAGAATTCGGGGAAGACGTCCACCGGCATCTTGCGGAACACGTCCAGACCCAGCAGCACCATCAGCGCTGCCGCGGCCAGTACCAGATACCGGTATTTAAGATTCGTGCCGATGATCCAGCGGAACATGGCCCTGTCCTTTGTTCGGATGATTGGACGCCGGCTAACTCAGACGTTCGCAAGCGGCGGAATGTCTTTCACGCCGCTCAGTGCCCGCCAAACTTCAGTTCAACCCCCATCAGCTCGACCGCGCCGACCGACACGACCGGCGTACCGCTCGCTGGTCCGTCCGACAGAACTGCTATGTCGCCGAGGACGCGCTCGACAGCCACCTTTTGGCGGACGAAGACCAGCGGCTCCGGGTTGGAGTAGAGCCAGCTGTTCCCGTGCTCGTCGTAGATAACCGACGAGTAAGGCACGATCTTCGCCATCCTGCCGCTCTCCGGTGCCTTCATGGCCACGAACGCATGATCGCCGGGCTTGACGCCGCTGCTTGCCTCGAGGAATTCAAAGAACCGCCCGTCGTCCCGGTCCTTCACCGCCACCGGCCGCGCCTTGTAATATTTACCGGAGCGGCCTTGGCCGGTCAGCAGCACGACCACTAGACCGTCCTTGTCCTCGTCCGCCGGGTTGGCGACGCCGAAAATCTCGGCAAACTCGTCGTGGTCGCCGGTCTCGTCTTCGTCATCCTCTTCGGTGACAACCGCGATCAACATCTGGCTCGCCGCGTCCACAGGCACCCTGATCAGGGATTGCCGGACTTGGTCGCTCACACTGGCCGGCGCGATGGAAGCCGTCTCCGTAATTGCATTCATCGACGGTTCACCGCTCGCGATCTCGACCTGGGCGTTCATCATCATCCATCGCTTCGCCGTCTCCTCCCGCACCGCTTCGGTCTGGATGCTCAGTCGTTTGGCGGCCTGTTCGGTCAGAACCACGCGTGGAAAGGGGGAACCTGCGACCTCTACCAGCTTGGCAGGCGCGCCTGCGGGCGACTCCGCGGCCGCGAAGGATCCCGTGGCAACCACGCCGAAAGTCACACCGGCGACGAGGGATGACGTAAGAAAAAGCCTATTGCGAAGCATGTGCAACTCCTCCAAGGCGTCGTGAAACCGGGCCGGAATGGAGCATCATGGCCGGTAGGACGAACAGATTGATCAGCACTGAAATGACTGCGCCTGCGATCACAACCCATCCCATTGGATGCAGAATCTCCAGACCGGCGGCGCTGCCCATGACCACCGCGGGAAGGAAGGCGAGGCAGGTGACCAGCGTGCTCGTCAGCATGGGCGCGAAGCGCTCGCGCGCCGCCGCCGCAACAAGGTCCGGCCAGGATTCGTCACCCTCCCCGGTCTGATCGACGCGGCTGGCCAGAACCAGACCGTTGCGGAGTGCAAGCCCGAGGACGGCGAGAAGTCCGGCAAGCGCCCCAACCGAAACGGTGCCCGTTACCGCTACGAGGATCACCGCGACGCCACCCGATACTGCCATCAGCGAAAGGAACATGCCGGTCGCCAGTCGCCAACTTTGCAATGCCGCCTGCAGCAGGAAAAAGATCAGGACTGCCGCCGACGCTGCGAAGAGCGTCACCTGCAGCATGGCTGCACGGCTCTCGGCATACTCGCCTCGAACGTAGGCATGGTATTCGAAGGGGAGTTGCACCTTCTTGAGTTCTGCCGCCACGTCTTCCGCCACTGCCGTGACGCTGCGGCCTGCGACGCTGGCGTGAACGTCCATGCTGCGCGTGACGCCGTCACGCTCGATGGTGCTCAACTGCGGCACCATCCGCACCTCGGCGATATCGCCGAGGCGTGTATGCGGGCGATCAGGCGTTTCGATCAGAAGATTCTCGACGTCGGCGATGCTGCTTCGTGCGTTGGGAGTCCCCCAAACGACCACGTCGAAGACCTTTTGCTGCTCGAACAGATTGCCAACCTCGAGCCCGGCGAAGACCGTCGCTGCCGCGCGCCGGATGTCCCCCGGTTTCAGTCCACGTGCGGCCGCCTCCGCAACGTCGACCTTGACCTCGATTTCGGGCGAGAAAGCGTTCTTGTCGAGACGTACGGAGTTGATGCCGTCAATGGCGGCGATTCTCGCCGCGACGAGCTTTGCCTGCTCTTCAAGCACGGCCGTCTCGGCCCCTTCGATGCGGACCACCACTGGTTCGCCGGCGTCGGCGAAGATCCGCCCGGCCGTACTGGCCAGATAGCCTTCAACCTTCGCCTCGAGGTCCGCGAAGCCTTCCATCGTGTTGCGAATTTGCGACAGTGCCGCGGCTCGGTTCCCCCGCTCGTCGAGGCCAATCCAGAGCTGCCCGGATTCGATGCCGGTGACCTGGTCGCCCGTGATGGCCCTGCCGAGATGGCCAGCGACGGAGCTGACTCCGTCGATTGCGCGGACTTCGGATTCCAGTCGCGCCATCGTCCGGATCATGGCGGGCAAGGATGCACCCGGCGCGGCCTTGAACGAAACGCGGACGGTGCCTTCGTCAAAGGACGGCGACGGCGACCACTTCAGGGCGGGCGTCGCCGCGAGTAGCGCCAACGCACCGAGACCCACGATCGCATAGGCAGGACCGGTCGTCGCCGAGAACTTGCCCAGCAGCCGCCCGTAGGCTGCACCGAACAGCCGCGCCACCACAGGTTCGGACCTGTTTCCTGCTGCGCTGCCCGAGCGGAAAAAGACCATCGCGAGGGCGGGCGCCGCCAAGAGCACGACGACCATGGCAGCGGCCACCGTGACGCCATAGGCCTGAGCCAGCGGCCGGAAGAATGCCGCGGTTTCGCCGTCGAGTCCGAGTATCGGAGCGACCGCCAGCAGACCGATCACCGCTGCATAGATCATTGGCTTGCCGATTTCGCCGATCGCATCGAATAGAGGCGCGGCGAGCGGACGGACGCCACCGGCGCGGAGGCGCCGCCCGATGGCCTCGGCAGCCACTACCGCGGTGTCGACCACGAGGGAAAGCGCGGCCGCGAGGCCGGCCAGGTGGATCAGGTTGAAGATGGGGCTGCTGAAATAGAGAGCGACAAGTGCCGCGACATACGACAGGACGATCGCGACGACGGCGATGCTCGCCGCGCCGACCGGCGTCAAGGACAGGAAGAGGGCTACTGACACGACCACCATGGCGGCGATCACCATCCGGACCAGATTGGCCAAGGCGCTGTCGACGTAGTCGGAGGCGCGGTAGAGGGAGGCGTCGACGTCGATGCCCGGCATGCCTTGGCTCAACTCCGCGAGCGCAGCTTCGACCCCCGCTACGACCGCTTTGGTGTCGACGTTGGGAAGCTTCTCGACGACGAGAATGAGGCCAGGCTGTCCGTTGATCATCGCATCGCCGATCAGCGGCGGATGGCCTTCGACGACCTCGGCCACGTCTCCTAGCCTGAGCGCGGAAGACGGGACAGCAACCTTCGTCAGGTCGCTGGCCTTGCTGATCGGTTGCACATGCTGGATGCCGAGCCTCTGGTTCGGCGTGTCGATCCAGCCTCCGCTTCCGAGTACTGACGCTTCCAGATAACTGAGCGGCGAGACCCAGAGCGAATCCCCGGCGCTCTCTACGGCTTCATCGAGCGAGACGCCAGCCGATTCGAGGCGCTGAGGTTCGATTTGCACCTGAAGCTGGCGAGCGCGCTGGCCCCAGATCGCGACGTTGGCGACGCCCGGCACGCTGAGCAGCTTCGGCGTCATCGTCCACCGGGCCAGCACCGACATGTCGATCAGCGACACGGTCTTGGACGACAGTCCGACGATCATGGCACGGCCTGCCGCCGACTTGGGCTGCAGCATGGTGGGTGGCTTCGAGACATTGGGCAGGGCCCAAGCCATCGTAAGACGCTCCTGCACCATTTGTCGGGCTTTCATTGGATCCATGCCGGGCTCGAAGGTGAGCAACACCGAAGCCATCCCCGGCACCGACTTGGAATGAATCGATTTGAGGAACGGCGTCGCGGTCAGAATCTCTTCGAGATTGATGGTCACCAGGCTTTCGACTTCGCCTGTCGACAAGCCGAGCGCCTCGGTCTGCACCTCCACGACCGGCGCCCCGAACTCGGGAAGAGCGTCGATTCTGGCCTTGGGAAGAAGAACGGCACCCGCCGCTACCAGGAGTATCGCGGCTGCTATGACCAGATGCCGAAATTCCAGACTCAGCTTGACGAGCGTTTGCAGCACGGCAATCCCCCACGATTCCGCGGCGCGCGAAACCGCGCCTGCGACAGATCAGAGACAGTCCCAAAGCGTATCATGCGGGAGGGCGCCGCATAATTAATCAATATTGCAAGGCGCTTTTACCGTATATCCGGCGACCTCTAACTTTCGGAGTAGAGAAATAGTTCATACAAATTTATTATGATCGTGACTCACGCGTGAGTGCTCGCGTCGGTTGCGTGGGAGTGCGCCTCCAGCAAAAGGCTGGGCGTGCCGTGGCGCAGTTTGCTTCGGTCCGGGAGTGCCATGCGAACGAGGAAGGCGAAGCGGGACCGCCAATTTGCTGCGCCGGCGGTCCTCGGCGAGCGTACCGGGCGCGGAATAGCAAAGAAGTGTTGTAGAGATGCGACACGTTTGCGTTTGTATCGGACAAGTCGCGTTTGTAAGGGACAAAATGACGAAATCGCAGTTGCCACAGTGGACTCATCGGATATCATCGACGCGTGGTGCATCTCATGGGGGCTCGCAGGTCATTCGCCTTTTTATCTTAGCACTTAGTGGCATAGGGCTGCTGTACTCTTCGGCTTCGGCACTGGCAGAGGAGCACGAGCGGGCTCTGGCCGAAGAAACGATACCGGCTCTGGCCGAGGAATGCGCTGCGCCCTGCGCGGGGTACGAGGCTACCGCGGAGCTGCAGAACGACTGGATATTTGGCGCACATCCGTCTTTCCTGAGATCCGATGTGTTCTTTCCGAAGTTGGAGCTCGATCTTTTCTACGCGCCGACGGATTATCTTCGGTTCGTGAGTGCCATCATTACCGAGCCCGTGGTCGACCCGGAACCCGGGGAGAATGCGGCCTTTCAAGGGATCGGCACCTATGTCGGTGAGCTCTATGCTCTCGCTAAGGTCGATCCCCTGACCGTGAGGGCCGGAAAGTTCGACACGGTGTTCAGCCTGGCCAGCGAAGCCCTGCCGGGGATACACGCCCCGGATCTGGCGTCTGTTTTTGACGCTGACGAACGTCTGGGTGGCGAAGCTGTTGTTGGCTTCGAGGGCTTTGGGCTGAACAATGCCTTGGCCGCGACGGTATTCACGACCGACCGGACGTTCCTCAGCGAGTCGCTCTTTACCAACCGTGGACGGACCACGCTGGCGGATGGCGGTGCCGGCAACACCACCGGTTTATCCTCATTCTCGGTTACCCTTGATGGCTGCAAAGGGGCGGAAAAGGGCGATTGTTACAAGGACGGTGAATTCGGCTATCGGCTCGGCATCCGATACCAGAAGCCCGGGCTGTCCGCCGACACAGGGGAGGAGGAGGAGGAAGAAGAAGAAGAGGAACCGCTGCCGGGGACCGGCAATGAATTGGCTTACCTTGCTGCCGCCACTGGAAGCTTCGACCTTAACGGGAACACACTGAGGCTTCTCGGCGAATCGGCCTACCTCAAGCATTTCGACGGCGGTCCGGACGACGCTCTGCTTCTCACCGGCTCTGTCGCGCTGGAAGTGCAACCTATGACCTACATAGCCACCTACACGCAGCAGCGGAACTTTGTCGCCGACGGTCCGGACACCCGCGAGCAATTGGCGGATTTCGAAGTGATTTATGCGTCCGGGGAAGAAGACGCGCCGTCCGGCGCGGCGAAATGGAACCTCGGCGCCGGCTACACATTCGCGGAGAATGCTGAGGACGAGAGAACGCACACCTTCAGTGTGCGCGCGACGCTCCAGTTCGGTGGACACGTGAAGTTAGGCAGGTAGGCTCGATCGTCCGGATGTCCGACGCTTGTTGACGGCTGCCTTCTGCTGAACTCGAGTGAGGTCCGCAAGCCCGTCTGCATGCGCCGAACTTGTTCCTTCCCTCAGGCTGATTGAAGCTATTCAGTGACCCTTCAGCACAAGAGTTGCGTCCATCAGCCCTTCACTTCCTTTCCATCCGGATCGAAGACGGGCTGAACGTTCTTGCCCTTGTAGCTTATCTGGAACTCGTAACTTACCTTGCCGTCGCGCATCAGCTTCTCCGCGAGCTTGATCTTTCCACCTGCGAATTTCGTATCAACGGCCGCGCGCACCGACTGAGGCACCGCTTCCATCGGAATTGATTCCTCGACGACGATGACCTTACCATCGCGATGGTAGAGCACATCGCGCGTCATTGCGCCCTCGACGCTTGCTATCTCGAAAACCAGTTCTCCGTTCTCGACCTCGCGGGCGCATGCCTTGACCTTGGCGACGGGAAAATCCTTGTGGAACATGTCCCGCACCACCAACGGCACCTTCTTGCAGGCTATCGGCTGTTCCGCGGCCGACGCGCCGGCCGCCCCGGCAAGCACGAGGACGAATGCGCCGGGCGCCAGGCAGTAACGAACAGGTTTCATGGGGGACCTCCTTCATATGACCTCATCGGCTTTCACGGAGCACCAACACTGGAGTCGACCAGACAAGCAGCAGTGCCGCTTTGCCGCCTCTGCCGCGGCGCCGAGTTGGCTTACTCCTAGTGGCTCTGCGGCGGTGTGCGGCTGTACGTATTTGCGCGAGCTTCGCCTGCGGCACTGCGACCCACCAATGGCAAGTGTTGCGGGACCCACGCGCCGCGCTACCCAGCGGAGCGTAGGCTGGCTAAGGCAGCCTGAGCGACCGTTGCCCGACGTTGGAAACCCAAGATAGGACAAAGCGCGCCGGCGGACCGATAGCCCAAAACGGCTTTGCCGGCCTAACCGAAAGCCGTAGCGGCTCATGCGAAGTTCCGGACGCCCCCAGCGGAGGTGGCGCCGTTCCGGGGACCGTCGTCGCTCCCGTCGCGATCATGCCTTTTTTGCAGCCGCAGCTCCAGCGCCTGCTCGGCGACGACTTCCTTCAAGCGCTACAATGAGCCGAAATCCCGCTGTCGGTTAAGCCCACTCTGGCGTTGATGTCGGACATCACGGACGAGGCCCCTTCGCAAAAAGGGGTAATCCCTTCGCAAGCGAGTCAGCTCAACTGCCGAATCGTAAAGCCTAACGACTGCAGCGATAAATAGGCGCGTCAACCTGAAAGCGTGCTGGCAGGCACGAGGGAGCCTGCACTGAATGTCTCGCGGAAGTGTCGCCGTAGCGCCCGGCTCATCTGCTCACGTCTTCGCGCCCGAAGACCCTAACAAGTCCTATGGGTCACGAAAGGCGTTTTGCCTGCAGCGCCGTTTGGGCCGAGGAAGCCAAGAACCCGGCCGGCGCGCAGGCGGAACGATCGACACAGAAGCGACCTCCATCCGCATCCTGACGACCATTCTGCAGCCCATCACGGGACATTTTGTCAACGGAGACGCGGGCTGGCTGCGCGTCGAACTTCTTGATCCGACCAAAACACCTCCAAGCCGCCATCTCAACAACGAAATCCCGAACGTCCTGATCCGCGCCGAGATGCCGATTCTCGCCTTCGAGGCCGAGGGCGGGCGGCTCCAGGACGTCTTCCTTCAGCTTACCGAGGAGACGATCCAATGATCGATACCCCTCCTGTTCAACCGCACGGCCAGCAAAGCCTGGCAAGCGCAAGCGAGCCGCATATCGGGGGGTGCCGTCAAAATGCGGAGCCCAGAAACACGGCCTCTTCATTGCCGGGGGCCTCGATGAGAGTTCAGTCAGTCAATCAAAGGATGCGAATAAACGCCGCTCGGGCAGCGGGGCTGGTTGCTGCAACCGTTATCCTGTTTTCGCACCCCGGATTGGGTGGGGGCGTACATGAACTGATCCAGATGGCGGGTCTCGGCCTGGTCCTCACCTGCTTCGTTGGCAGAATGTGGAGCATTCTCTATATCGGTTCAAAGAAGAATCTGGAGTTGATTACCTCCGGCCCCTACTCGTTGACCAGAAACCCGCTCTATCTCTTTTCTACGCTTGGAGCAGCTGGGATCGGATTGATCCATGGATCGATCGCCGTCGCTCTGGCGCTGGGATTTTCCAGCTATTGGATCTTGGTCATCACGGCAGCCAAAGAGGCCGAACACCTGAAGACGATCTTCGGCTCGCAATACGATTCCTATGCGCGCTATACGCCGCTGTTCTGGCCGAAACTGTCCCAATATACGGACTCTGCCGAAGTTGTCTTCTCCCCGAAAGCGCTCAAGCGCAACTTCCAGGATGGACTGTACTTCCCCGCAGCCTATCCCGCCATTGAAGCAATCGAACAACTGCGAGCAGGCAGTTACCTGCCGATCCTCATGACGATCTACTGAGATCCGCCAAGTGCCAGATCCTCTCTCAGCAGCAGGACCAAGTGGCCTGCCGATTTCGGCATCGTCACCAGTTCGTCGAGCTTGATGAGGTAGCCGCGGGAGTCTTGGTGCTCGTGCCGGGCACCGCGATGGCCATTTTGCATGGCCGAACTGTCGCCCAGATGGTTGACCACCGAGGTCTGTGACCTAGCTTAAACTTTACGATGGAGCTTCCAGACTCCGAAATGGTGGCATGGCGCGCACCGTGGGAGAACTCCCCGGGACGTTGAAGATGGAGAGGCGCGAGCTGGCTTTCGACCGGCGCCCAGCCAAACAAAATTCCCCCAGTACGGGGGCCGAAGCGGTGACAGCTTCGAAGGCAGGCAGCAAAGTTAGCCAGGGCGAGGAGCCACACACCGCTTCACGAGCTTAAAGTTACATCGGAAACCGCGCAGGTACGGCGATGTCAGATCTTGCCGGGTTTTACGCAGACGACACAGGTCTCGCTCTCCTGGGCGGGATGACAATATTTGTATTGGTAGGCTTCTTCCTTGTGGTCCGGCGTATCCTCATCGCAGCGAGACGGCGTCACCAGTATGGCTACCTGAGCGAAAGCACGCCTATTCCCCTCGATGAGGCTTCTTGGGCCTGGGATCGCCCACGCAATCTTGCAGCCAAGGCGGCTTCTTCCCCGGCCGCCGTGCCCCCGGCCCCGGATGTTCGGGGTCTAAACTCCGGTAAGTCCGGGGTGCGAAAGGATTATCTCAACACGACGCCCGAAGCGGGCGAGAACTCGCGCGAGGACCTGCCCGATGCTTTCGCTCCGGCGACAAGCTTCGCCATGGCCTTACCTCCCCGTGTTCGCAGGCCGACGAGCCCGTTGTTACGCTTGAGCGTCGCCGCAATTTGTCTGGCCGTGCCGCTTGGCTATGCGTTGACGAGACAAAAGCCGGTCGAAAGCGCCCCCGCTGTTTCGCGGGCCGATAGCTACTCCCTTCCCGATCTTTCACGCCGCTTGAAGAGTCCTGCCAGCACGGCATTGGATATGCCCGAATCAGCCGACGCACCCACGAGCGGCGAATTGCCCAACTCGGATCTCAACGCTGCCGAAGCACAGGTCGAGGCAGCTCGTGCTCAGGCAGCAGCTGCCACGGAATTGGCTGGCCAGGAGCACCGAGCGATGGAGGAGGAGCGCGCCAGGAGCGCCTCTCTGGAGAGTGCGCTCGCTGAGACGCGCAAGCAGATCGAGGTGCTGAAGACAAGCATGGCAGCCGCCGCCGACGCCAGCGAGGAGCGTTTGCGCAACGAACGTGTGGCAGCCCGCACGCTCGAGGCATTGCGGTGGATTGCGCAAGATGTCCGCGCGCGGATCAGCGAAACCATCGACCATGTCTTTATACAGATGCCCGCTGCTCGCCTCGAACGGGAGCGAACCGAACAGATGGCGCGCGACCTAGCGCAAGCGCGAGCGCAAATTGAACAGCTGGAGGCCAAAGCCGCCGGGGATCGCGCCAGAGCCGAGGCTTCGCTGGCGCAAGCGAGCGGGATGCTTGACGAGGAGCGCCGGAAGTCGGAGGACCTTCGTGCCGACATCGCTGAAATGGAGCAGTCCAAGGCCGCGATCGCGGACACGGCTGAGCGGGAACGGACCGGTGCCGCCGCGACGCGAGCGAGGGTTGAGCAGACTGCTGCCGAGACGGCGCAGGCATTGGCACGGGAACAGGCTTCAGCAGTCGCGGCCCGTGCGGACCTCGACAAAGCCCGGCTCGAGCGCGACGCGGCCGAACAGGAGCGAGCCAAGGCCGTCTTAGCCAAAGAGCGTGCCGAGCGGACTGCCGCCGAGACGGCGCAGGCTCTGGAACGCGAACGCGCTTCAGCAATATCGGCCCAAGAGGATGTCAACAGAGCCCGCCTCGAGCGCGACGCGGCTGAGCAGGAGCGAGCTAAGGCTGTCACGGCGAAAGTGTATGCCGAGCAGGCTGCAACTGAAACAGCGAGGGCGCTGGAGCGCGAACGCGCTTCGGCAGTCGCGGCCCGTGAGGACCTCGACAAAGCCCGGCTGGAGCGCGACGCGGCGTTGCAGGAGCGAGACAGGGCTGTCGCAGCGAGAGAACGTGCGGAGCAGACTGCTAGCGAGACGGCGCAGGCGCTGGAGCGCGAACGCGCTTCGGCAGTCGCGACCCGGGAGGACCTCGACAAGGCCCGGCTGGAGCGCGACGCAGCGTTGCAGGAGCGCACCAAGGCGGTCGCAGCGAAAGAGCGCGCGGAGCAGAGTGCTGCCGAGACGGCGCAGGCTCTGCAACGAGAACGCGCTTCAGCAGTGTCGGTCGGAGAGAACCTCAACAAAGCCCGCCTCGAGCGTGACACAGCCCGCCAACTTTTGGGACAGGCCGCCATGAGGCTGAAGGAGGCTCTGGACAAGCAACGTGAAGCGACGGTTTCTTTCGCCCGCGAGCTGGCCGCCGCGCGCGCCGATAATGACAAGCTTCGGGCTCAGCGCCGCGACGCTCAGATAGAGCCGCCGCTGAAGCCGCGCACTGGCCGCGCATCGGCCGGCGCAGGTCAGACGAAAGCTGTCAGCCAAAAGAAGTCTACGTCCAGCAAGGTTCGCAAACCGTCGCGCGAAATCCGTGTGCGTGCCATCACGCTTCCGTTTTCCCTCCGGCCAAGCCATTCGACGTTGGACTGAGCTGGAACGACTGCCCTGGAAAATCGGGCGCTGGGCGGCATGAACTCGGACGTCTACGGCGAGGGCTCCCACTGTGCGCTATGTCAGCCCGATCACGCTGCCTTTCGCGTTCAATTCGCAGCCGACCGGCGCCTGGCGCGTCTCGACGCCGTTTTGATATCCGTAGTCGATGCTGACCTGGACGGGAGCCGATATCCTCTGACGGCTCAACCGCCGTACGGAACCTGCACTGCTGACGCGCACACTGGTCGCGCCAAACTGAGCTGCGGCCTGCTCGATTGCCTCACGGCAGGCACGAACGATGTTGTCCGGGACACCCGGCAGCACTTCGATTGGATGGACTGCCAGTGGAATGGCGCTGTCTTCGAAGGGCAGCAGGGCGGGCGGAAGGTCGAGCGACCTTCCGCCGTTGCCGGCTACGCCCGCCCTTGACGTCACTGACCCGGTTGTGGTGGGGCTGCTTCCGTCATCGTTAGACGGTGGGGACGGTGGGTCAGACGGCGGACTGCCGCCGGAGCCACCGGGATCGCCGCTAGTTCCGTTGTGCTGACCGTTGTTGCTGCCAGCGCCATGACCTCCGTTATTCCCGTGATCGCCACCAGCGTTATGACCTTGGCCGCGCTCGCCGGCGGCCGCGGCTCCCGCGCAAGCTATCGCGACAGAGCACGCGAACGCGAAACGGACCAAGCTGGATCCCAGATATTGACGCACGGCACCCTCCAAAGGCGCTTCGGCCAGCCGTCCTTCCGCCGCATGCCGTCAGAACGACGCAGCACCCCCAGGCAACTCGCGACTACGCCAGGGAAACTAACTAGGGGATGATTCCGGTCTATCAAGGGACTGGGTGCGGCAGCACCCAAGTGCGGGGCAGATTTGAAGGACCTGGCAGCTGATAGTTCATACGGCCCGGGAAGCCCCAAAATCCTTTCTCCTTGCGAGTCGACAGCGCTTAGGCGATTTTGCCGACCATTTCGGGAGGAAATCGTGCGAAACATTCCGGCATCGGCGCTGCTGCTGGCGGCCGCTTTTTATGCAACCACCGCCGACGCTCTGGACAGTTCGGCCACACCTGTTGTCGTGACGCCATTGGCGTCCAAGACGACGACGGCATCCGGCCAGCCGATCAAGCTGCCCCAGAAGAATGTCGAGGTCCAGGTCTCGGCCTATCAGATCGCGCCCGGCGCGACGCTGCCGGTGCACAAACATCCCTTCCCGCGCTATGCCTATGTCGAGGCAGGCACCCTCAAGGTCACCAACGTCGAGACCGGCAACAGCAACACCTACAAGACCGGCGATTTCATCGTCGAGATGATCGGCCAGTGGCATCAGGCGACCAATATCGGCAGCGATCCGGTGAAGCTGCTGGTGATCGACCAGGTCGAACAAGGCGCCAAGAACACAATCCTGAAGCAGTAGCGAGGCAACGGGGCTCAGCTGTTCCGCGGTAGGGCGGGCGCTCCAAGGCTTGAGCAATCAATAACTGCGCGCCGAACAAAACCGAAAGTGCAAAGTGACGCTTTCGCTTGCTGGACCGATTGATGCGGCTTTCGCCTCGATCGCCCCGATGCTAGGGCTGCGCTTTCTCTTCAACACGGATGGATGATGGTGACCGACGCTCAAAGGCCCCTGATCGAACTCTGCGTCGAAGGCATTGACGGGCTGCTTGCCGCGCAGGCCGCCGGCGCCGACCGGGTCGAGCTTTGCGCCAGCCTCGTCGAAGGCGGCATTACGCCGAGCCTCGGCACGGTGCGCGTAGCACTCGAACGTGCGACCATCCCGTTTCATGTTATCGTGCGCCCGCGCGGCGGCGATTTTCGCTACAGCGAGGCGGAATACCAATCGATGCTGGCCGATATCGGCGCGCTGCGCGATCTCGGCGTCGCCGGCATCGTCGTCGGCTGCCTGACCGCTGACGGCGCAATCGATGAGGCGAGAATGAGCGAACTGGTGCGCGCCGCCGGTCCCCTCAATGTCACCTGCCACCGCGCCTTCGACATGACGCGTAACCCGGCCGAGGCGCTCGAAGCGCTGATCCGCTGCAAGGTCGGCCGCGTGCTGACCAGCGGGCAACGCGACACGGCGCTGGAGGGCGTCGATCTGCTCGCGCGCTTGGTTCGCCAGGCCGGCGCACGCATCATCATCCTCGGCTGCGGCGGGTTGGCGCCCGACAATATCGGCGAGGTTCGCCGGCAAACCGGACTGACCGAGATGCATTTCGCCGCGCTTGCCGACGTGCCGAGCGCCATGCGCTACCGCAACCCGCATGTCGGCATGGGCGGCACCGATCTCGATCGCGAGTACCGCAACACGGTGACCGACCAGGACTTGGCGGCGGCAACGATCGCGGCCGCGAGGGTCTGATGCGGGAAGTGACGATGTCGAAAGATCGCGCGCCGATCGAACGCGTTTCGCCTGCCGACGAGGCCGCCATTCTCGCTCTCAACAACGAGCATGCCGCCGAGTTGTCCTGGCTGGAGCCGGA
This sequence comes from Mesorhizobium sp. WSM3868, assembly GCF_002294785.1. Taxonomy (NCBI): domain Bacteria; kingdom Pseudomonadati; phylum Pseudomonadota; class Alphaproteobacteria; order Hyphomicrobiales; family Phyllobacteriaceae; genus Mesorhizobium; species Mesorhizobium sp. WSM3868. Next base: position 63,833 of record NZ_NSGB01000009.1, read on the forward strand.
GCGCCTGTCATTCCTGATCGGGCAGGCTTTCTACACGCGCCGCATCGGGACGCTCGAAGCCTTCATCATGTGCTTCGATCAGGATGCCAGCTACGAAAGCCCGAACTTCCTCTGGTTTCGTGAGCGCTACCCCCGCTTCGTCTATGTCGACCGGGTGGTGGTCGCGGCCGAAGCGCGCGGCCGTGGCCATGCCCGCCGTCTCTACGAGGATCTGTTCGAGCATGTCAGGCGCGCATGCCACACGATCGTAACCTGCGAGGTCAATGCCGATCCCCCGAACCCCACATCGGATGCCTTTCACGCCGCGCTCGGCTTTGCCGAGGTCGGCGATGCCGTGATCCACGGCGGCAGGAAGTCGGTGCGCTACTACGCCAAGCCGATCGACTAGCGCAAGGCCTGAAAGCCAGAGGCTTTCAACCATGAGCCAAACAAGGTTCGTGCGACGGCCGCACTGGCCACAAACAGAAGCTACAGCTAATGTATCGCCTTCGCGTGCTGGGGGCGTGACATCATGCCAAGCAACGTCTTCCGCTTCGACGAGAGTTGGAACATTCCCGATGCCACGCCGCAGGAAGTGTGGGACGTTCTGTCCGACGCCGAGTTGCTGCCGCTCTGGTGGGGCGACGCCTACAAGGAAGTCGAGCCGCTCGACAAGAAAGGCAAGGCCGTCGTCGGGTCACGGGCAAGAGCCAGGGCGCGAGGCGCCCTGCCCTACGAGCTGAACTTCATCATCGAGGCCGCGGAGCTCGAGCCTGGCCGGCTGGTGGTGGTCAAGACCTTCGGCGATTTCGACGGCCTGTGGCGGGCCGAACTGTCGCCAGCCGGAAGCGGAACGCATGTGAAGCTCACCTGGCAGGTCATCGTGGAGAGGCCGATCCTCAAACTCCTGGCACCCTTGCTCAGGCCGGCTTTCGCGTGGAATCACCGCTGGACCACACCTCGCGGCGAAGCCGGGCTTCGCCGCTATCTCGCCGCACAAAAAACCGGCAAGGCCTGACCTCCTCACCAATTGCGGTTGAGCCAGCCGCGCGCCGGTTTCTCGACGATGTAGTAGCTCGCCAGGGCGCAGGCGAAGACCGCGGCCAGCATCGGGATCGCCGCCACGTCGCGGTCATGGACGAATTTATAGAAGGGCTGCTGCCACAGATAGAGCGAGTAGGACCACAGCCCCAGCATCACCATCGGCCGCGATGACAGTAGGCCGGTCAGATAGCCGCCGGCGAAGTCGAGCGTGTTGACGGCGAGCGCCAGCAGCGGCACGCCCAGCAGATAGTGCAAGGGGGTCGGCACCGGATCGAGGAACAGCAAGATTCCCCCGACCGCGGCCCCCAGCGCCAGATGCCGGTTCCTGAGGAATGCCGGCAGGTGTCCATCGGCCTTGAGCAGGCAGATCGCCGCCGACAGCAGGATCGAGGCGATATGCACGTCGGTTCGCCAATAGCTGGTTTCGTAGTCCATACCGAAGACCCAGTAGGAAATAGCGCCGTTGGCCATAGCGAGCAGCGACAGCATGACAAGCAAGCGCACGACATTCGCGCGCCTGGAAACCGCTACGCTGATCAGCGCCAGGATGACATAAGAATGCTCCTCGATGGCAAGCGACCAGATATGGTCGAGCGCGCCCGCGCGATTGATGAGAATGCCGGCATAGTTGTAGGTGAATGTCAGCGCGGTAAGCGCCGCCTTCCATTTGAAGGCAATGAAGGTGCCGGAGAGCCCGATCATGACGGCAATCACGAACACCAGCAGGGCTGGATAGACGCGGGCGAAGCGGCGCTTGAAGAATTTCTTCAGCGGAAAGCGCTCGACGAACAGGATTTCTCCCATCAGCCGGCCGCTCAGCACGAAGAAGAACTCGACGCCGAGCACGCCGAGGTTGATGCCGCGAATCGGAAAGAAATGGCCGATCAGCACCAGGGCGATCGACAGGCCGCGCCAGCCGTCGAGATAGGCCAGCCTTGCCCGTGCCGCTTTGTCGGCTGCGGCCCGCGGCAGGACGCCGGCCGTCGCGGAGATGTCGGTCATGCCCGTCCCTCGCAACTCGAGGTCCCGGCAAGCCGTGCCTGGAACCGCTTCGTTTTCCCCGCCGCATTTAGTTTGCAGTGCGGAATAATCTTGTGCAAGTGCGAAGCAGCGAATTCACAGGCAGTTCCTGCCAAGCGATTGCGAAACAAAAAAAAAGGGGCCGCGGGCGGGTCCTGCCGCCGCTTGGTGAAGCCGCCATAGTCGGCAATGTTTCGTGGCCTAATGCCTTGCCCGCCTGCCGAAATCGGCAGAATGTGCGGATCGATTCATATCCAACGCAGAGACCGCCTATGGCAGACTTCGTCCTCCCTCCGCCCGCGATCGCTTCGGTCGCGGTGGCCGGCTCGGCGGAACGGTTTGCCGTGCGCCGCATCTTCTGCGTCGGCCGCAACTACGCGGCGCATGCGCGAGAACTCGGCAATGACGAGCGCGATCCGCCCTTCTTCTTCACCAAGCCGGCCGACGCCGTGGTCGACAACGGCGCAGAGATCCCCTACCCGCCGCTGACTGGCAATCTCCACCACGAGATCGAGCTGGTCGTGGCGGTCGGCAAGGCCGGCTTCCGCATCCCCCTCACCGAGGCGCTCGCGCATGTCTGGGGCTATGGCGTCGGCGTGGACCTCACTCGCCGCGACCTGCAAGACCAGGCGAAGAAAGCGGCTCGCCCCTGGGACTGGTCGAAGGCCTTCGACTTCTCCGCGCCTTGCGGCCCGCTGCTTCCCGTCGCAAATTCCGGCCATCCCGAAAAGGGCCGCATCTGGCTAGCTGTAAACGGTGACATAAAACAGGACGGCGACCTCGCCGAGCTGATCTGGCCCGTCGCCGATGTCGTCTCGATCTGCAGCGAAGCGGTCGAGCTCCAGCCCGGCGACCTGATCTTCACCGGCACGCCGGCCGGCGTTGGTGCGGTTCAGGCGGGCGACAAGATCACTGGTGGCGTCGACGGCATCGGCGCCGTCGAGGTCACCATCGGGCAGCCGAAGCGATGAGCGACCTCGTCCTCCATAATTATTATCGCTCCTCCACCTCCTACCGGGTGCGGATCGCGCTGGAGATGAAGGGGCGTGTCTACACCTATGTGCCCCACCATCTGCGCCATGGCGAGCATCTCGAGCCCGCCTATCTCGCGGTCAATCCGCAAGGGCTGGTACCGGCGCTGGTGCTCGACGACGGAACGCTTTTAACCCAGTCGCTGGCGATCATCGAATATCTCGACGAGATCGAGCCCGAGCCGCCGTTGTTGCCCAAGGATGCGCTGGGACGCGCCAGGGTCCGGATGCTGGCGCAGATGATCGCCTGCGACATCCATCCGGTGAACAATCTGCGCGTGCTCACCTCGCTGCGCACCTTGTTCGGCGCCGGCGACGAAGATGTCGTCAACTGGTTCCGGCATTGGGTGAATGAAGGTTTCCACCCGCTTGAAAAGATTCTGGCCGCCTCGCCCGAGACCGGCAGGTTCTGCCATGGCGATACACCGGGGCTCGCCGATATCTGCCTCGCCGCGCAGGTCACCAACAATGCCCGCTTCGGCGTCGACATGGCGGCCTATCCGGTGATCTCGCGCATCCACGCCGCCTGCATGGCGCTGCCGGCGTTCCAGAAGGCTGCGCCGCAGAACCAGATCGATGCCGAGTAGGGAAGCCAGGGATCCCGACGAGGCTAAGACGCTCGCCGATATGGAGGAGTATGGCTGTCATATTCTCTACGTGCTGGAGGACGACGAGCACCCGCCATTCGCTTACTCGGTGGGGATAGAGTACAATTTCAAAGCCCCTGAGCTGGTCGTCATCGGGTTCAAGCCGGAGCTTTCGCAGACCATCATCAACGAGTATTGCCGACGAGTGCGCAGCGGCGAGAGGTTCAACGTTGGAGAGCAGGCGCCGGGTTTCCTGGGAGGTGGCTTCGACTGTCAATTCGGTGCGGTCCATCCCGACCACTACCCTGAATATTTCGGTTGGGACCTATGGTTTTACAACTGGCCCGTTTTCCGGATTCTGCAGCTTATCTTTCCGACAACCTCCGGTGTTTGGCCATGGGATGCCGAAGCCGGCGAGTGGTTTTGCAAGCGGCAACCATTGCTCGACTAACCACCATGGCCGACTTAGCTTGGGACCTATTACCCAAAATCGCCCTGCCCTTTGAACTGGATAGAAAGCACTCCCATGAAAGCTGTCGTCTTCGAAAAATTCGGCGAAGCTCCCACGATCCAGACCGTGCCTGACCCCAAGCCGGCGGGGGATGGCGTCGTCATCAAGGTCGAGGCGACCGGTCTTTGCCGCAGCGACTGGCATGGCTGGATGGGTCATGACGACGGCATCACGCTGCCGCATGTCCCCGGCCATGAACTGGCGGGCGTCGTCGTCGCCGCCGGCAAGCAGGTGAGCCGCTGGAAGGCCGGCGACCGCGTCACCGTGCCTTTCGCCGTCGGCTGCGGCCGCTGCTTCGAATGCAACTCCGGCAACCATCAGGTCTGCGAGCACCAGACCCAACCTGGCTTCACGGGCTGGGGCTCGTTCGCCGAATATGTCGGCATCGAGCATGCCGACACCAATCTCGTACGCCTGCCGGACGAGATGGAGTTCGCCACTGCCGCCAGCCTCGGCTGCCGTTTCGTCACCTCCTTCCGCGCCATCGTCGACCAGGGCCGGGTGACGCCCGGCGAGTGGGTGGCGGTGCATGGCTGCGGCGGTGTCGGTCTCTCGGCGATCATGATCGCCAGCGCCATGGGCGCCAATGTCATCGCCATTGACCTGACCGACGAGAAGCTGGAGTTTGCGAAAAAGATCGGCGCGGTCGCGACCATCAACGCTTCGACCACGCCCAATGTCGTCAAGGCCGTCAAGCAGATCACCAACGGCGGCGCGCATATGTCGATGGACGCGCTCGGCCATCCAACCACGTGCTTCAACTCGATCGCCAATCTGCGCCGGCGCGGTCGCCATGTTCAGGTCGGGCTGATGCTGGGCGACCATGCCCGCCCGCAAGTGCCGATGGACAAGGTCATCGCCTTCGAGCTCGAAATCCTCGGCAGCCACGGCATGCAGGCCTACCGCTATTCCGCCATGATGGACATGATTCGCACCGGCAAGCTGAATCCCGAACTGTTGGTCGGCAAAAGGATCAGCCTCGATGAGGCGCCAGCCGCATTGATGGCGATGGGCGGCTTCGAGGGCATCGGCATCGGCGTGGTGACGAAGTTTTGAGTAGGCTTCCTACCTGGCGAACTTCTTCGCCCCGAACACGCAGGCCACCACGCCGAGCGTGACAACCACCATCAGCGGGCTGACCTGCTCGTGCAGCAGACTCGCCGCGAGCGCCAGGCCGAAGAAGGGCTGCAGCAGTTGCAATTGCCCGACCGCGGCGATGCCGCCCTGCGCCAGGCCGCGATACCAGAACACGAAGCCGATCAGCATGCTGAACAGCGAGACATAGGCGAGGCCGATCCATGCGCCGGAGCCGACAGCGGCAAAAGACGGCGGCAGGGTCGCAAAGCTCAACGCCAACATGACCGGCAGCGACAGCGCCAAGGCCCAGCAGATCACCTGCCAGCCGCCGAGCTTGCGCGACAGCGCCGCACCTTCCGCATAGCCCAGCCCGCAAGCGATGATGGCTGCGAGCATCAACCCGTCGCCGACCGGTGAGGCGGTCACGCCTTGCGACAGCGCGAAACCCGCGACGAGCGTGCTGCCCAGGCAGGAAAACAGCCAGAAGGCCGGGCGCGGACGGTCGCCGCCGCGCAGCACACCGAAGATCGCTGTCGCCAGCGGCAGCAGGCCGACAAAGATGATGGAATGCGCCGCAGTAACATGTGTGAGCGCCAGCGCCGTCAGCAGGGGAAAGCCGACCACGACGCCCAGCGCAACGACGACCAGCGAGACCAGATCCCCGCGATCCGGGCGCTTCTCGCGGAATAGGAACAGCATTGCGATGCCGAGCAGGCCAGCGATCGCCGCACGGGCCGATGTCAGGAAGGTCGGGTCGAAATCGACCACCGCCACGCGCGTCGCCGGCAACGAGCCGCTGAAGATCAGAACGCCGATGAAGCCGTTGAGCCAGCCGTTGAAACTCTTATCCATCATCCGCTCCGTTTGCGCTTCTGTACCGGCGCAGCGCATGGCGTTGCCAGAGACAATGGGGTACAATTCCGCAAAACTGTATTGGTCGACAGGGAAGTACAGATGGACACGCCCGACCCGAAGGCGACGAATGCCGGAACGCTCGTCGAAGCCGTCATGTCGGCAATCCGGCAGCGGATCGCCGCGCGCATCCTGACGCCGGGCGCGCGCTTGCCTTCGATCCGCGCCTTCGCCGGCACGATGCAGGTGTCAAAATCTACGGTGGTCGAGGCCTATGAGCGGCTTGCGGCGGAAGGCACGATCCGCTCGCGGCCGGGCTCCGGCTTCTTTGCCGCCGGCCCGCTTGCGCCGCTGTCGCTGGCCGAGATCGGCCCGCGGCTCGACCGCACCGTCGACCCGCTCTGGGTCTCGCGGCAAGCACTGGAGGCAGGCGACGATATGCTGAAACCGGGCTGCGGCTGGCTGCCGGCTTCCTGGATGCCTCAGGCCGCGTTGCGGCAAGCACTGCGCGGCGCCGCCCGAGCCGACGATGCGACGCTTGCCGACTACGGCACGCCGCTTGGCCTGCCGGCACTGCGGCAGCTGCTTGCCCGCCGCCTGTCGGCGCACGGCGTCGAGGCTTCGCCGGACCAGATCATGCTCACCGAGTCCGGGACGCAGGCGATCGACCTATTGTGCCGCTTGCTCCTCGAGCCGGGCGATACGGTTCTGGTCGACGATCCCTGCTATTTCAACTTCCATGCGTTGCTGCGCGCGCACCGCGCCAAAGTGGTCGGTGTCGCGATGACACCCTCAGGGCCCGATATCGACCTCTTCGCGCAAGCGCTCGCCGAGCACAAGCCGCGCCTCTACATCACCAATTCCGCGCTTCACAACCCGACCGGCGCGGTGCTCTCGCCGCTTATAGCGCACCGGCTGCTCAAGCTTGCCGATCAATCGGATCTTGCCATCGTCGAGGATGACATTTTCGCCGATTTCGAGCACACGCCGGCGCCGCGGCTCGCGGCCTTCGATGGCCTCGGCCGCGTCGTCCAGATCGGTTCCTTCTCGAAGACGCTGTCGGCTTCGGTGCGATGCGGCTTCATCGCCGCGCCCCGCGACTGGATGGAACGGCTGATTGACCTCAAGATCGCCACGACTTTCGGCGGCGGGAGGCTCTCCTCGGAACTGGTGCTGACTCTGCTGAAGGACGGCAGCTACCGCAAGCATGTCGAGCAGTTGCGCACCCGCCTGTCGCGCGCAATGGCCGAAACAGCCGGCAGGCTGAAAGCAATGGACGTTATGCCCTGGATCGATCAGGCGGCCGGTATGTTCCTGTGGTGCCGCCTGCCCGACGGCATCGACGCCGCCGATGTCGCCCGCCATGCGCTGGCGGATAATGTCGTGCTGGCGCCCGGCAACGCCTTCAGCCTGTCGCACTCCGCCGGCCGCTTCATGCGTTTCAACGTCGCCCAATGCGCCGATGAGCGCAACTTCAGAGTGCTTGAAAGGGCAATGGCGGCGTCCCGCCGCAAAGGCGCGACGCAGCCCGGCAGCGGCAGAGCTTAGGCGCCTGCCCGCTTGCGGCGCTCATACATCATCACCAGCGTCTCGGCAGTCAGCGCCGGCTTCTGCTCGCCCTCGATCTCGACGGTGTTCGCGGCCTTCATCAGATATTGGCCGGGGCCGCGGTCTTCCATGGTGAGCAGCGTCGTGCGCAGCCGGATACGTGCGCCGGACTTCACCGGCGCCAGGAAGCGCACTTTGTCGAAGCCATAGTTGAAGGCGGCTTGCGTGTTTTCCGGCACGATGCCCATCTCCAGCGCCAGCGCGCCGATGATCGACAGCGTCAGATAGCCATGCGCGATCGTAGTGCGGAACGGGCTCTGCCGCTTCGCGCGCTCCGGATCGACATGTATCCACTGGTGGTCGCCCGTGCATTGGGCGAACTGGTCGATGCGCTGCTGGTCGACCGTCGTCCAGTCCGAGACGCCGATCTCCTGGCCGGCCATTGTCCGCAACTGTTCAAAGGTCGGCGGCGTCCTCGGCCGATTTTCCGTCATTCCTGCTTTCCTGCTGGCTTCTGCCAATCTCCCGACCATGAACCGGCGGCTCCTGTCAATTCGCGGCGCCTCGATTTCACCCTCAGAGTTGACGGATTTACGGCAAGCCGCGAACGCGCAGCCGGACGCGCCGATTGCTCAGCCGCCTGAACCCGATCCGGAAAACCCGAATAGGCGTCCTGGATTGCTCACTTCCCGTCGTAGCCGGCCCGGATTTCCGCCATCGCGTCCTTGATCCTGTCGCGCAGGATTTCGACCGATTCGGTGCCGGATTTCCGAACCAGGTCGGCGACCTCGCCGGCATTCTTCAGCGTTGTCTCGAAGGATTTCCTGGCGAAATCCACCTGCTTCGTCATCAACTCCTGCGGATTGCCCGGAGGCTGGTAGTTGCGTGCCATCCGGGTAATTTCGCCGAGCGCCTCCTGCACCATTTCGTGCTGTCTCGACAGAATGGATGACGCGCCGGCGGCGCTTGCCCTGGCCGACTTCTCCAGAGCCTCGAGATTCCTGCGGTGGTGATCGAGGATCGCCTGGATGTCGACCTTCGGCAGCTTCAAGTCGCGGCCGAACCTGCTGAAGATGTCCAGAAACGAGTCGGATTCCGGTTGTCTTGCCATGTCGTCGCCTCCCGATCTGCCGCTTTTACAGCGCCCACTAGGGAGAATAGTGCGCGCCCGGTCCGCGTCAATTGAGGAGAAGCAGCCGCTCCGCCGTATAGAGTGCCAAGCCGGCCAGACCGCCGATCACCATGCCGTTGAAGCGGATATACTGCAGGTCCTTGCCGATATTGATCTCGATCAGCCGCGTCAGCTGGGCCAGATCCCAGCGCTTGACCTGATCGGCGATGAATTTCGACACGCCGCTCTTCTGGCTTTCGACGAAGGAGGCGAGCGCCACAACAAAACCCTGGTTCATGTCGGCCCTGATCTGGGCATCGTCGGCCAAATGTCGTCCGACCTCGACGAACAGGTTGGCGAGGTGCTCGCGAATCGTCGAATTGGCCGCGTTGGCGTCCTGCTCGATGAACAAGCGCAGGCTTGCCCAAGTGTCGCCGGCGAGAGCCCTGACTTCCGGACGGCCCAGGAAATCGCGCTTCAGCTTTTCGGCGCGCCTTGCATATTGCTTCGAGGTCCTGAGCCGCTCGACGAAGCGAAGTACGAAACGGTCGAACTCGGCGCGCGCCGGATGATCGGGATCGGCCCGCACCTCCTCCAGCAGCAACCCGGCGGAAGCGACAATCTTCTTGAGCAGATAGGCGTCGGCGCGAAACAGGTTGAACAGCGACGGCAGTTCCTCACGGATCTTTTCGCGCATCGTCGCCAGCGCCTTATCGTCGTTCAGGAAGCGCCCGACCACCCTGGTGAACTCGTCGAACAGTTTCTGGTGGCGCCGGTCGTCGGTGAGCGCCGACAACAGCTCCGCGGCTAAAGGCGCCAGCGGCACCTTTTCGATCTGCTCCAGCAAGCGGCTGGTGACGAAGTCGCGCAGCCCGGACTGCTCCACGGCGGTCAGCGTCTGCGGCACCAGGCGGGCGACGAATCGCGACAGGTCGGCGGCGCGTTCGGCGTCGGCCAACCAGTCGGCGACGAGGGCCGCAAAGTCGACCTCGGCGAGCTTTTCCCGCACGGGCTCCGGCGCAAGGAAATTGGCCTCGATGAACCGGCCGAGATTGTCGGCGATGCGGTGCTGGTTCTCAGGAATGATGGCAGTGTGCGGGATCGGCAGGCCGAGCGGGCGCCTGAACAAAGCCACGACCGCATACCAGTCGGCCAGCCCGCCAATGATCGCCGCCTCGGCGAACGCGGCAACAAAGCCGAGCCACGGATGGGTGACCTCTAACGACTTGGCGAGCGCGAAGACAAGGATGCATAGGCCAAGCGCTGCGGCGGCGACGAACTTGGTCCGCCGCAATGCCGAGAGCTTTGCCTGCGCATCGGCGTCGAATCGAACCGGCGCGAGGGCCTGAGCTGATTGTGACATGGAAAGGCCTTCCCTATTGCACCCGGACTTATCTAGGGCCTGCGCCGGGGAAACGCTCGCTCAAAGCGCATTGCGGCGCGATGCGGCGGACACGCACAAAAAGTTGACAAGATTATTCAGCTATGTAGCGGTCCAGTCTGGAATTGTTCCAAACTATGGGCCATATTCGGCCCAAGCTCATTTCACGAGGATCACCATGCGGCTCACGCGCCAGACCAACTATGCGATGCGCATACTGATGTATTGCGCCGCGAACAGCGATCGGCTGAGCCGCATCCCCGAGATCGCCACCGCCTATTCGGTTTCGGAGCTGTTTTTGTTCAAGATCCTGCAGCCGCTGGTCGAGGCCGGCCTGGTCGAGACGGTGCGCGGCCGCAATGGCGGCGTCAGGCTCGGCCGCCCGGCAGAGCAGATCAGCCTGTTCGACGTCGTGCGCGTCACCGAAGAGAGCTTCGCCATGGCCGAGTGCTTCGAGAACGACGCCGCCGAATGCCCGTTGGTCGACAGCTGCGCCTTGAATTCGGCACTGCGCGAAGCGCTCAACGCCTTCTTCGCCGTGCTCTCCCGCTACACGATCGCCGACCTCGTCGCGGCGCGCCCGAATGTGCGCCACCTGCTTGGCATCGACCTCCTGGAGCAGCGCGCCCCGGCCGCCTAAGCTGCCGATTGCGGCAACACGAACGGAACGCTTCCAGCAGGCAGTGCGCCGACCTTGAGCCGGCAGTCGAACACCTTTTCGATCAGCTCGTCATTGAGCACGTCTTGCGGCGAGCCGGCGGCAGCCAGCTGGCCACGAGAGAGCACGAAAATCCGGTCGGCATACATGGCCGTCAGATTGAGGTCGTGCAGGATCGCCACCACGCCGCCGCCGCGCCGGGCGAAATCGCGCGCAATATTCATGATGATGAGTTGGTGCTTGACGTCGAGGCTGGAGACAGGCTCGTCGAGGAAAAGGTAGCGCGGCCTGCCCTCGAGAACCGGCGCCCAGACCTGGCAAAGTACACGGGCAAGCTGGACGCGCTGCTGCTCGCCGCCTGAAAGCTCCTGGTAGAAGCGGCCGGCAAAGCCGTCGAGATCGACACGCGCCAGCGCCCGCTCGGGCAAGCGCGCATCCTCGCCGGGCAGCACCCCGGAACGCCCGCCGATCAGGCCGAGACGAACGATCTCTAGCACCGTGAAGGGAAAGGACAGCGTGGTGGATTGCGGCAGCACGGCGCGATGCGTCGCTGCCTCCACCGGCTTCATGGAAACCAGGTCTCGGCCATTGAGGATGACAGTGCCGGTATAGGAGAGCTCGCCCGTCAGCGCCTTGAGCAGCGTCGTCTTGCCCGAGCCATTGGGCCCGACGATTGCCGTTACCTCGCCCGGCCGCGCCGTGAAATCTACATGCGACACGATGCGCCTGGAGCCGATCGCTACGGAGATGTCCTGGGCTTCGATCATCGGCTGCTCACAGATCAATGACGCCGCGCTTGCGCAGCAGGATCCACAGGAAGAACGGCGCGCCGGCCACTGCCGTGACGATGCCGATCGGCAGTTCGGCGGGCGCGACGATGGTGCGGGCGACCGCGTCGGCAAGCAGAAGCAGCGAGGCGCCGAGCAAGGCCGAGGCCGGCAGTAGGTAGCGGTTGTCCGGACCGATCGCGAGGCGCAACAGATGCGGCACGACGATGCCGATGAAGCCGATGCCTCCGCTGACGGCGACGGACGCACCAACCGCCGCCGACACGCCGACGATGGCCGTATATTTCAGCCGCTGGACCGGAATGCCGAGATGGCCGGCGGTCGCCTCGCCGAGCGCCAGCGCATCGAGGCCGCGCGACAGGAACGGCATCGCCGCCAGTGCCAGCAACATCACCGGTCCGACCGTGCCGATTTTCGGCCAAGTGGCGCCGCCAAGCGAGCCGAGCTGCCAGAAGGTGAGGTCGCGCAATTGTCTGTCGTCGGCCACGAAGACCAGTATGCCGGTGATCGCCATGGCAAGGGCGGCGATCGCCAGGCCGGCGAGCAGCATCGTGGCGACTGACGTCCGGCAGTGGCGGGTTGCTATGGCATAGAGCAGCAGCGTCACCGCCAGGCCGCCGAAGAAGGCTGCCAGCGGCAGGGCGAGCGTGCCGAGGGCGAGCGTGACAGGCGCAAGCCAGGTTGTGCCGAGCACGATGATTGCCACCGCGCCAAGGCTCGATCCGGCCGAGACGCCGATCAGGCCGGGATCGGCGAGCGGGTTGCGGAACAGTCCTTGCATCACCGCGCCGGAGACGGCGAGCGCGGCGCCGATCAGCACGCCGAGCAGCACGCGCGGCATGCGGATGTCATAGACGATCAGCCGGTCGCGCGCGGCGAGTGCCGTATCGGCCGGCACGCCTCCGGTCAGCCAGTCGCGTATGACGCGGATGGCGGACGCGTCCGAAGCGCCCGAGGTCAGCGACAGGAATATGGACAGGGCAAGCGCGACAGACAAAAGCAGGATGACGATCCTTGCCCGCGCCGAGCGGTCGCCATCGGCTGCCATCACCCTGCGCGCCGGCCCCGCAATCGACTGTTCGGCCATCACCGCTCAGTCCGCGGCCTGATTGCCGTAAAGCGAGACGGCGAGGTCGTGGATCGCCTCAGCCGTGCGCGGCCCGAAGCCCAGCAGGTAGCCGCCATCCATGCTGATCAGCTTACGGGCAGCTCCCGCGGGCGTCGAGGCGATCGAGGGTTTGGCGAACAGCTCATCTTCCGAGATCGGCGGACCGGCGTTCTTCATCATCAGGAGCACATCGGGCCTTGCGGTGACGATCGCCTCATCGGACAGTTGCTTGTAGCCGGAGAAACCCTCGACCGCGTTGACGGCGCCGGCAAGCTTGATGATACCGTCTCCGGCCGTATCGCTGCCCGCGGCCAGGATCTTGCCGCCCTGGATCGACAGCACGAACAGGACGCGCTTGCGCTCCTTGATCGCGGCCGTCTGCTTTTCGGCCGACTTCAGCTTCGCGTCCGTCTCCGCAGCGAGCTTCTCCGCCTTGGCCTCGACCCCCAGCGCCCTCCCGACGGTGCGGATCTTTTCGAGGATGCCTTCATGGCTGTAGCGCTCCGGCACCTCGATAAAGGGCACGCTCGATTTCTTCAGCACGTCGACGGTTTCCTTCGGGCCGCTGCCATGCAGGGCTAGAATCCCCGATGGATTGACCGACAGAACGCCCTCCGGCGACAGCGCGCGCATATAGCCAACATCAGGCAATTTCTGCGCGGCTTGCGGGAAAGAGCTGGTCGAATCACGGGCTACGAGATGACCTTCCTCGCCGAGCGCATAGACGATCTCGGTGATCGAGCCGCCGATGGAGGCAATCCGCGAGGTGTCGGAGAAGACGGCCCTACCTTCATCGGCTCCGGCAGGCAGAGCGGCGGCGGCAAGCAGAACGCCGATCAGCGGCGCAAGCGTAGAGCGGAAACGGTGAACGACACGCATCGAGTCTCGCCTCATGCAGCGGTCGGGCTGGGGATACGGGGCAGGTTCTCGGCCAGGAAGCGCCAGTCTTCGCGCTCGCCCTCGCCTTCATGGCGCTTGCCGAAGAACTGTATGATCATGCCCCCCTTGGCGTCATAAGCCTCGAGCGACGTGACATGGCCATCATTGGTCGGCTTGCGCACCGCCCAGACTTCATGGATGTGATCGGTCCTCAGATGCAGGTGGAAGGTCTCGTCGAGCACGTTGATCCACGGCCCCATCGGCTTGACCGACTTGATCGGGCCGGAATGGATCTGGATGCAGCCGCGGTTGCCGACGAAGCACATGATCGGCATCTCGCCTTCCGCCGCGTGGTGAAACATGGCGCTGACGGCATCATTGTCGAGCAGCCATGCATAGTCCTGGCCGACCATGCGCACCGCCTCACGGCGGCTGAGCTTCAGCGTCTTCAGCATGCCGAAGAACTGATGCACGTCGGTCATCCGGCTCCAGCGGTCGCGGAGGTCGTCGATGCTGGCTACCGAGGCTTGCACCTCCACTTCGTCCTCCGGCGCGCTTGAGGCGATTGCGATCGTCGGCTCCTGGTTCGACGATTCAAGGCTCGCCACCAGCTTCTGGTAAGCATAGAGGTTCGAGGCCGCCCGCAGATGCACCTTGTGAACGGCCTCGCCGGCCGCATCGAAGAACTGCAGGCTGCGGCGGATCTCGCCCCCGTCGCGTTTCTCGACGGCAAAGCCATGTGCCCACACTTTCGGGAAGATGCGCAGGTCGATGTTCTCGCCGAGCACCATGGCGTTGTGATTGCCAGTGACGACCTTGTCGTAGACGCCGATCTTTTCGTGCACGGCGCTTTCGTTGCGGGTCAGCGCCATCACTTCGCCGACCGCTTCGAGGTCGCTCAGCAAGTCATTGACGCGCGGCTCGACGCGCACGGCGCCATGGCCGCAATGTGCCGCGACCAGCTCTGCTTCCGAAATGCCGAGTTGGGCCGCCAAATCGCGCTCGCGCATCTTCGGATTGTCTTCCCGCGAACCCCGGATCTCGTCCGGCGACGGCTTCACGCGTTGGTCCATATCGTCCACCTGCCCACTTTTTGTCTGCCCTGTTCGTCTGCCGATCGTGCTTACTTGTTGAGGATCAGCTTGCCCTGGCGGGTGATCTTCAGACGGTAGAGAGCACCATGATGTTCGATGCCAATCTCATGCTCGCCCTGGAACAGCGCGTTGCTGGAGAGCGTGCGCACTGACATCGCCACGCGGTCAAAACGCGCGGGCACGTCGTCGGAGCGGCGGCCGCGGTAGCGAAAGTCGCTTGGGTTATGGCTGTTCATCTCATTCGGTCCCTTTTTCCTGTGCCGGCCACCGGGCCGGTCGCCTCGTCAAATGCCGATTAAATTCTTGACTCGATTTCTCATGTTTACTAGTCGTGCATTACCGGACTAAATGAGTCAACATTTAAGACGCCGGACGCGATCAAAAATGCGAGCGAGCCCCGCGCCAGCCAGCATCGAGCCTGAGAATCTGGAGTTGGGGCATGGGGTTGGTGAATTGGGGACGGCCGACAGATCGGCCGATGGCGAAGGAAATGGCGGCCTTGCTGGCTGGCGCGGCGGCAATCGCGCTCTGTATGCCGGCGGCCAAAGCGCAACAGGCCACCCAGCCGGCGGCTGACCAGCAGAGCGACCAGACAAAGAAGACTGACCAGAAAAGTGCAGGCGACTCGACGCTGCTCGACAAGATCCTCGTCATTAGCCGCACCGGCGAGACGGCGATCCAGTCGCTGGCCTCGGCCAGCCATGTCGACAAGGAACAGCTTGAGCGCCGCATGGCGACGACGCCGAACGAGATGCTGCTTGGCGTGCCGGGAGTTGCAGTGCAGGCCGACGCGCGACGCGTCAGCTCCAGCATCAACATCCGCGGCCTGCAGGATTTCGGCCGCGTGGCGGTGATCGTCGACGGCGCCAGGCAGGATTTCCAGCGCTCCGACCACGGCACGCAGTCGACCTTCTATGTCGATCCTGAGCTCATCAAATCGGTCGACGTGATCCGCGGCCCGGTCGCCAACACCTATGGCGCCGGCGCCATCGGCGGAGTGGTGTTCTTCGAAACCAAGGACGCCGGAGATTTCCTCAAGCCGGAAGAGACCTGGGCCGGATCGCTGACCGGTCGCTATGAAACGAATGGCAAGGGCTGGACCACCAGCGCTAGCGGCGCCTATCGCTTCAACGAGAACTGGGACGTTCTGGGCAACATCGTCTACCGCGACTACGGCGACTACAAGAACGGTGGCGGCGACACCGTTGCCGGCACCGGCTTCGACGTGCTGAACGGCCTGCTCAAGACCACCATTCGCCCGACCGAGAACAGCGAGTTGAAGCTCGGCTGGGTCGGCTCGAAGGACGGGTGGACGGAGACCAGTGGCGGCGTTCCGGCCAACGATGTCGACCTGAAATCGAATACCTTCACCGCCCGCTACAACATCACCGACGATGCCAAAAGCTGGCTCGATCTCCACATCAACGCCTCTTACAACAAGACGCTTCTCGATCTGACGACGCTCGTCCCGCAGAACCGTTTCGATCCGACGACCGGCCTGCCCGTGGTGCTGCCCGCCGGGTCGCTCTCGACTTTCGATGTCGGGACGACCGGCTTCGACATATGGAACACGTCGCGATTCGAGACCGCCGGCATCGCGCATGAGTTGACCTACGGCGGTGACTGGGTCGGCGACGACGTCGAAACCGGGGGCACAGCCGGCGGCGACAGCTTCTACACGCCGTCAGGTAAGCGCAACGTCTCCGGCGCCTATGTCCAGGACAAGCTGACCTGGGAATGGCTGGAGGTCATCACCGGCCTGCGCTACGACAGGTACAGCCTGAAGGACTCCGAGCACGAGACATCAGGCGACCGGCTGTCGCCGCGCATCACCATCGGCGTATCGCCCTTCGAAAGCGCTGACCTCGCCGGCCTGCAGTTTTACGGCACCTATGCGGAAGGCTACCGCTCACCCTCGCTGACGGAGACGCTGATCAGCGGTAACCATCCGGCCGGCGTCACCTTCCCCTTCCTGCCCAATCCAAATCTCAAGCCTGAGACCGGCAAGACCGTCGAGTTCGGCGTCAACTACAAGCAGAACGACATTTTCGAAGGCGGCGACGCTCTGCGGCTCAAGGCCGCCTATTTCAACAACAATGTCGAAGACTATATCGACGGCGTCACGCTGTCGGCCTTCGACCCGACCAGCGGCTGCCCGTTCGGCCCCGGCATCCCGATCTGCTTCCAGTACCAGAACTTCGCCAAGGCCAAGATCAACGGTTTTGAACTGGAAAGCGTCTATGACGCCGGCTGGGGCTATGCGGGCTTCTCGGCCTCGATCATCAACGGCCACACCATCTCGTATGAGGGCGAGCGGGCCGACCTTGCCACCATTCCCTCCTCGCAGGTGACGGCGCAGCTCGGACTTCGCTTCCTCGAGGACAGGCTCACCGTCGGCGGTGAAGTGCAATATAACGGCAAGCCCAAGGGCAATCCGGTGGCCAAGGACTATACGCTGGTCAATGCCTTTGCCAGTTACCAGGCGACCGACAACCTCAAGCTCGACGTCCGCGCCGACAATCTGTTCGATGTCAAATACACCAATCCGCTCAACGCAAGCACGACTGCCGTCCTCTATGAACCGGGCGTCACGCTGAAGCTTGCGGCAACCATGCGCTTTGGAGGCTGAGAACCATGAACTTGACGACATCGCTCCGTCTCTTGACCTCGGCGCTGGCGATGTCGCTCGGCCCGGTGCCGGCGCGCGGCCAGTCCGCGCCAGCGCCGGCCCTTAATCTCGAACTCAACGCCGTGCAGCCTTCGGACAAGGGCTGCCGGCTGACCTTCGTCGTCAACAACGCGCTCGGCGCCGACCTGTCGAAGTCCGCTTTCGAAATCGCGCTGTTCAATGAGTCCGGCGTTGTCGACCGCCTCACCGTGCTCGATTTCAAGGACCTGCCGGTCGGCAAGACGAAAGTCACGCGCTTCGATCTCGCGGGCGCCGACTGCGGCAAGCTCGGCCGCGTGCTGATCAACAGCGCGACGGAATGCGCTGGAACCGGCGTCGAGCCGACGGCCTGCATGCGCGACCTGAAGACCTCGACTAAAACCGCCATCGCCTTCGGCGTATAGAGGTGGGGATTGCATCCGGCCCGCCAGGAGACGCCATGGCGTGGGCCATAGGCGGCAACCGATCTTGATTTGACAATTTCTTATCGCGTACAGCAGGTCTCGGCGCGAGACATGCAGGACATCAATCACTCCTCCGATGCAGGCAGCAAACCGGCGATCACGCCGGCCGAGCCGCTCATGCAGCCGCGGCACTCGGCCGGGCATCGCAAATGGCCGGTGGCGATCATCGCTTCCGGCCTGCTCCATGGCGCTGCGGCGGCCGCGTTCCTGTTCGCGCCTGCCGGGATATTCGACTCCATGGACGCGATTCGGGCCGAGGGCGCAGATCAGTCCGGCGCCAACGTCACCGGCAGCGCCCTGGACGACCAGTCGTCCGGCGCCGTGGATGTCACCTTGGTGCCCGATCTGCAGCCGGTGAAACGCCAGGCCGCGCAGCCCGCACCGCCGGTCGAAGCGCAGGAACCAGCAAGCGAACCCTCGACGCCTCAGCTTCCGCCGCAAGCCGTCAAGGAAGCCGCTTCCGCGCCGGATATCGTGGCGGCCACCAGCCCACGCCAGGATGACCAGACTGTCCCCGACGACAGCAAACCTACGCCCGCGACCGAACTGCAAAGCGCTGAAGCGCCCCTTGCCGAGCCTCAACAGCCACCGGTCCCCAGTGCGACATCGAGCGCCCCAGCCCCATCGGCAGCGGCAGACCAGACCAATGCAACCGGCGGCACGGCGGATGGCGATACACGCGACGCGCCTGTTGCCGCCAGCAAGGGCAAGAAACAGGCCGCTGCCGGCAATGCCCTGGAATCCCACTACAGCGGTGAAATCCAGAAGAAACTTGCGCGCGCCAACCGTCGCGTTTCGAAATCGATCCAGGCCAAGGCTCGCAACAACGCCAGGGTGGTTTTCGTCGTCGCGGCCGACGGCAGCGTCAGCGACCTGCAGCTCACTGAAAGTTCAGGGTCCGCCGAGCTCGATCAGTTCGCTTTGACGCTGGTGCGCAAGCAAGCCCCGTTCCCTCCCATTCCACCCGAGACCGGCAAATCAAGTTGGGTGTTCAAGGCGCGGATCGGCCCTTTTTAAAGCCTCCGCGATTTCATCGCCTGGACGAAGTCGGAGAACTTCCGCGCCGCCCATCGCAACGCCGGCACCGCCAAGGTGCATTATCTTGGCCACCCCGAGTTCGAAGGGTTTTTGGTCGTCGAGGGCGCCTGACCGCCGCGAACGCGGCGGCCTTCCCGCACCTGATTAGGCTGCCGCGAGCAGGCTGGCATTGCCGCCGGCCGCCGTCGTGTCAACGCAGACCGCGCGCTCATGCGCATAAGCCGCCGGATTAAGCACTTCGCCGACCAGCGGCACGATCGGCCCGGCGCGCTCGGCAACCACCTTGCGCACGATGCGCGCCGCTTCCGGCGTGCCGGAGAAGGCAACGACGTCGACGCGCAGCGAGCGTGCCTCGACCGGGTCCGGCCGGCCGTCGATCGCCGCCAGCGGCAGGCCCTTGCCGGTCAGCGCCGACAGCGCCGCCGGCGCGCCTGGCGCCACTGCCAGAACGGCATTGCCGGCGGCTAAAGCCTGGATTGTCTGCGCAAGCAGCGTCTCGGCATCCGGCCCGAGGCAGAGCACCCGTCCGCGCGGCGCCAGCGACAGCGTGTTGGCCTCGCCGGTCGGGCCCGGCAGGTCGACCTGCCCGAAATCGAGGCTCGCTGCGGCGGCGATGGCCGCAGCCCCCTTGCCGCGCAGATGTTTTCTCAGAATCGCCACGCGATCTGGTCGCGTCGACCAGCCGCCAAGTGTCGGGTCCGGCAGATTGTCGGCGAGTTCCGTCGCCGTCACCTTGTGGCCGTCGCCGACTTCCGTGCCGGCTTGGGGGCCCTTGCGGAAGCGGCGCAGATAATGCGGCCCGCCGGCCTTCGGCCCGGTGCCGGACAGACCCTCGCCGCCGAAGGGCTGCGAGCCGACGACGGCGCCGATCTGGTTTCGGTTGACATAGATGTTGCCGGCATGGATGCCGTCGACGAAATGCTGGACGCGGCCCTCGATGCGGGTGTGCAGGCCGAAGGTCAGGCCGTAGCCCTTGCGGTTGATGCCGGCAATCACCGCGTCGATGTCGTCGGCGTCGAAGGTGGCGACATGCAGCACCGGGCCGAACACTTCGCGCTCCATCTCCTCGATGCCTTTGACCCGAAAGACATGCGGCGCGACGAAGCGGCCGGCAGCCGGCGCTTCGAGCTTGGCGATGAGGCGCCCCTCCAGCCCCTTTTTCTTGCAGTAGTCGCTGATCGAGGCCTGCGCCTCATCGTCGATGACCGGGCCGACATCGGTCGAGATCAGCCACGGATCGCCGACATTGAGGGCTTCCATCGCGCCCTTCAGCATGGCCAGCATCTTCTTCTCGACATCCTTCTGCACGTAGAGCACGCGCAGCGCCGAGCAGCGCTGCCCGGCGCTCTGGAAGGCGGAGGCGAGGATGTCGCGCACCGCCTGCTCGGGAAGCGCCGTGGAATCGACGATCATGGCGTTCAGCCCACCCGTCTCGGCAATCAGCATGGCATCGGGCGCCGCCGTTTCGGCCAGCTGTTTTTCGATCAGCTTTGCGACCTCGGTCGAGCCGGTAAAGCAGACACCTGCGATGCGCGGGTCGGCGGTGAGCGGCGCTCCGACCGAAGCGCCGTCACCCGGCAGGAGCTGGATGATATCCTCCGGCACGCCGGCCTCGCGCAGCATCTCGACGGCGCGGAAGGCGATCAGCGGCGTCTGCTCGGCGGGCTTGGCGATCACCGAATTGCCGGTGACGAGCGCTGCCGCGATCTGGCCGGTGAAGATGGCCAGCGGGAAATTCCACGGCGAGATGCAGACGATTGCGCCACGGGCTTCAGTGCCCGCTTCGGCATTCGCCGCCGCGGCCGCATAGTAACGCAGGAAATCGACCGCCTCGCGCACTTCGGCGACGCCGTCGGCCAACGACTTGCCGGCCTCTCGAGTGGCCAAAGCGAAGAACTCGGCGGCATTGGCCTCGTAGAGGTCGGCGGCGCGGTTGAGGATCGCGGCGCGCTCGGCAACCGGGCGTTTTGCCCAGGCCGGTTGCGCCTCCACAGCGATGCGAACGGCCGTCGCGACCTGCTTGGCCGCCGCCTCATGCACTGTGCCGACGACCTCATCGGGCTTGGCCGGGTTGACGATCTGGCGCGGCTTGCCGTAGCCGGCGGCGCGCGTGATCGGCTTGGCATGCCAGCGATCCGCTCCCGCGAATTCCGCCCGTGCCCTGTCGATGGCTGCAAGAGTCACCGCATCACTGATGTCGAACCCTTTTGAATTGCGCCGGTGGGCGCCGAAGATCGCGGCGGGCCGCGCGATCGCCGGATTGGCGGCGGGGCCTTGTTTCTCTACAGCCTCCAGCGGGTCGCGGGCGATTTCTTCCGGCTCGACCTCCTCGTCAGTCAACTGGTGGACGAAAGAGGAGTTGGCGCCGTTTTCCAAGAGCCGCCGCACCAGATAGGCGAGCAGGTCGGAATGCGCACCGACCGGCGCGTAGATGCGGCAGCGCGTCCTTTCGGCCTTGCGCACCGTCTCGTGCAGCGATTCGCCCATGCCGTGCAGACGCTGGCATTCGAAGGAGTCGCGATCCTTCGCCATCGACAGGATGGCAGCCACCGTGTGCGCGTTGTGGGTGGCGAATTGCGGGTAGATGCGGTCGGTCATCGACAGCAGTTTTCGCGCGCAGGCCAGATACGAGACGTCGGTGTTGGTCTTGCGGGTGAAGACCGGATAGCCGGCAAGCCCAAGCGTCTGTGCCCGCTTGATCTCGGTGTCCCAATAGGCGCCCTTCACCAGCCGCACCATGATCTTGCGGTCGTACTTTTTGGCAAGCGCATAGAGCCAGTCGATGACGAAGGCCGCGCGCGGGCCATAGGCCTGGACGACGACGCCGAAACCATCCCAACCGGCAAGCTCCGGTTCGGCGAGCACGCGTTCGATGACGTCGAGCGACAGATCGAGCCGGTCGGCCTCTTCGGCATCGATGTTGAGGCCCATGCGCGAATGCCGCGCGGCAAGCGCCAGCGACAACAGCCGCTCGGCCATTACCGGCAGCATCTTCTCCTTCTGCGCCACCTCATAGCGTGGATGCAGTGCCGAAAGCTTGACAGAAATGCCGTGGTTGTAGCGAATGTCCGGGCCATTGGACCCCGCGTCGAGCGAGGAAATCGCATCCGCATAGGCGCGGTGATAGCGCAACGCATCAGCCTCGGTGCGGGCCGCCTCACCCAGCATGTCGAAGGAATAGAGATAGCCCTTCTGCGTCATCGGACGGCCGCGCTTGACCGCCTCGGCGATGGTGCGGCCGAGCACGAACTGCTCGCCCATTTCGCGCATCGCCGCCGCCACGGCCTTGCGGATGACCGGCTCGCCGAGCCTGCGCACCATGGCGCGCAGCGTGCCTTCGATGCCGCCCTCGCCTTCATCGAGCACGCGGCCGGTCAGCATCAGCGCCCAGGTCGAGGCGTTGACGAAAATGGAACTCGAGCTGCCCGAATGCGCCGACCAGTCATGCGGCGCGATCTTGTCGGCGATGAGATCGTCCATCGTCTCGGCATCGGGAACGCGCAGCAGCGCCTCGGCGAGACACATCAGCGCCACGCCTTCCTTGGTCGACAGGCCATAGGCCGAAAGAAAAACCTCCATCAGCCGAGGGTCGCTCGAGCCGCGCACCGCGCGCACCAGATCGGCCGCACGCGCCGAGATCGCCTTGCGCTCTTCCGCCGAAAGCCCGGCAGCCGCGGACAGTCGCCTCACCGCCTCGTCTTCGTCGGGCAAATAGTTGGCGTGGATCTGCTGGCGGATGGCATCGAGCGGCATGTCGGATCCATGAGAGCAAGCGTTAGCGAGCAGGTCTGGCGGTCGCCGGACCGATTGGCGCAACCTAGCACAGCTGGGAGCCCAGGTCGGTCCAAAGAAATCGACGAGACAGTCCATTCGAGCTATCGTATAGGCTTAGCTCCCGCCATTTTGACCGTAAGACCGATGAGCGAAGACCAATTGGACCGCATTGACCGCAACATCCTGGCCGCGCTCGGGCGCGACGGCCGGCTTTCAATGTCCGAGCTGGCTTTGAAGGTCGGGCTGTCGAAGACCCCGGTGCAGGCCCGTGTGAAGCGTCTTGAGAAGGAGGGCTACATCAGAGGCTATCGCGCGATTATCGACCGGGAGCGCATGGGCGAAGGACATGTCGCCTTCGTCCAGGTGAAGCTGTCGGATACGCGCTCGGCGGCGCTCGACGCGTTCAACCGCGCGGTGCAGGGCGTGCCGGAGATCGAGCAGTGCCATATGATGGCGTCGAGCTTCGACTATCTCCTGAAGGTCCGCACCACAGATATCGCCGCCTACCGCCGCGTGCTCGGCGAGCGCATTTCGGCCCTTCCCCACGTGGCACAGACTTCCACCTTCGTGGCGATGGAAACGGTGAAGGATCGCTAGCGCAATTCCAGGAAAGGTGCGCAGCCGTTTTCCGTCCGGAATCGCGCAAAATTAAGACTCTACTCCGACAGAGTCTTCAGGAACGCCACCAGAGCCGCGCGCTCGCGATCGGAAAGCTCGAGCGGGTGGATCTCCGAAACGCCTTCAACGCTGGGCGCCGCTTTCGAATAATGCGCCACCACCTCGTCGAGGGTCGAGAACTGCCCGGCATGCATATAGGGCGCACGCGTAGCTGCCCCCCTGAGCGACGGCGTCTTGTAGGCGCGCACGAGTTGCTGCCCGTCCTTCACCATGAAGCGCAATTCGCGGCAGGCGCTTTCATCGCCGTCGCGGAACTTGCCGAAGCAGTTGAACGGGTCCGCCTGCACTTGAGCCACGGCATCGACCCGGCCGCGGTCGGGCGGCAGATCCTTGACCGGCGGCACGCCGGTGTTGTGGAACGAACTGTCGGTGAAGCGCGGCCCGTTATGGCAAGTCACGCAATTGGCCTTGCCGATGAACAGCTTCAGCCCGAGGATCTCTTCCGGCGAGAAGGCAGCATCGCCTTGCGGCTTGGTGCCGGTCGCGAGGTCGATCGCGAAGCGGTCGAAACGCGTCTGCCCAGGTTCGATCGAGCGCTCGAAGGCCGCGATTGCCTTGCCGATGTTGGCAAAGACGCGGTTGACGTCTTCGGCCTGCCTGGCGGGCATGGCGTTCCATGCCGCCTTTTCGGCCTCGGTGCCGAGCGGGCTGGCATTGGCCGGCACGGTGGAAAGATCGGGCAGCGGCCCGAAAATGCGCTCATAGCGCTCGCCGAACCGGTCCGTGATGTAATGCGCGAAGGCCGCGCGGTTGCCGGCCTGCTCCAGCGGGTTTTCGAGCGGCGTCAGCGCTTGCGCCCACAAACTGTCGCGGCGTCCGTCCCAGAAGAACCAAGGATCGCGCGCCACGCCGGCCAGCGGCATGGTTCGGCGATTGGTGTGGCCGACGCCGACCGCCCGCGGCAGGTCGTCCTGGAACTGACGGTCGATCTTGTGGCAGGTCGAGCAGGACACCGTGCCGTCGCGGCTCATGCCGACATCGAAGAACAGCGTCGATCCGAGCGCTGCAGCGGCCGGCACATCGGCATACTGGTTCGTCGTCCGCTTTGAGCGCCGGCAGCGTGTTCAACGCCAGCGAGGCGATGGTCTTCTTCTCGGCGTCGCTGAACTCGGGCTCGCCGCAACCGCCAAGCCAAGCGAGCGCGGCCAGAGCTGACAGGCTTGCGAGGCGGAGAAGACGCTTCATCGGCCGCTCACAACACGATGTTGAAGACGACCGAATCGGAACCCGCCGCCGCCGAGATCGCGAACCGCAATTGCCACCAGCCGGTCATGGTGAATTTCACGCCGTCGATGCGGTAGCGTCCCGCCCCCATATAGTCGGTCGCCTGCGGGCTGGTCGGCAGGCCGTGATTGTGCTGCGGCATGCCGCCGGAAACGGTGATCGCGGCCCCCTCCACCGGAGCGCCGGCGGAGGTCTTCAGTGTCAGCAGCCAGGATTGCAACTCGCCCTGCCGGATGACGCCGCGCTCCGGCTCGAAGCTCGCAACGAACAGGCCGCTCGCCGTCTTTTTCGAACGCGACGTATCGGGGCCCGGTGCCGAATGCGGCGCCGTCAGGTAGACGACAGTCAGAATGCCGACCAGCAGGGCAGCAAGACCGAGACCCGCAAGAATGTAACGCCATATCGATGCCAAACCGGCTCCTCTTCGGCTGATAACGTCACGGGCTGCGCGCAGCATCCCTCCCGCCTGTGGGAAATCGCTTCTGGCGCAAAAATCGGCCTGCGCCAAGCATGGCGCTGCCGGCTGCAAAAAGCTACAGCACCAAAGCTTTAGGAGGACAAGTCATATGGAAGCCAATGGTGTCGCGTCGATCGGCGAATGCATGCTCGAACTGTCGGGTCAGGCAGGACCGAACTGGCGTATGGGCTTTGCCGGCGACACCTTCAATACGCTATGGGCGCTGCATGCGCTCAGCCCCGGCCGGCCCGCGACCTATGTCTCGGCCTTCGGCGACGACCCTTTTTCCCGCGATCAGATCGCGTTCTTAGCCCAGAACGGCATCGGTATCGGCAGCAGCCCGGTCATTGCCGGCGCAAGACCGGGCCTTTACGCCATCACGCTCACTGGAGCCGAGCGCGCCTTCACTTACTGGCGAAGCGATGCTGCCGCGCGCCAGCTTGCCTCCGATGCAGCGGCACTGGCGAAAAGTCTTGAAAACCAGGCGCTTGTCTATTTTTCCGGAATCACTTTGGCAATTCTGGATGATGCCGCGCGCAAAACCCTGCTTTCGGCCGTCGCGACAGCACGCGCGGCGGGTTCGCTGGTCGCCTTTGACCCGAATTACCGTCCCAGGCTGTGGCCGAGCCGTGAAACCGCGCAGGCTGCGATCTTGGAAGCGCTCGCCGTCGCGGATATCGCATTGCCCACTTTTCCGGATGAGCAGATGCTGTTTGGCGATGAGGCGCCGGAAACAACTGCCAGGCGTCTCGGAGGAGTGGTCGGCGAGGTTGTCGTCAAGAACGGCGAGCAGCCGGCATTGATTGCCGTGGACGGCGCCTCGGAAACAATCGAGGCAGTGCATGTCGCCTCGCCTGTCGATACTACCGGCGCCGGCGATTCCTTCAACGGCGGCTATCTCGCCGCCCGGCTTGCCGGTCACGCCCCAGTCGACGCGGTTCGGCGCGCGCATCGGGTGGCTGCGGCCGTCGTACAGGTGCGCGGCGCGCTCGCGCCGTTCGAGATTCTAAGAACAGCCTTTGGGATCTAGCTAGGGAGCCGGAACCTGTATTCCGTCACCTGATGGTAGATCTGGCCCGGCCAAAGCGTGGCCTGTGGAAAATAGGGCCGGTTCGGCGCGTCGGGCCAGGTCTGAGCTTCGAGGCAGAAGCCTGAAAAGGCTTTGTAGCCGCGCCCGTCCAGCCCAGGGGAGGACGGCGCGACATACTGGCCGATATAGAGCTGCAGGCCGGGCTCGGTGGTCCAGACTTCCATTTCGACGCCGGAACTGGCGCCCTGCACCCAGGCTGCCTGGTGCAGCGGTCCACGGCTGGAGGCGAGGCAGTAATTCAGATCGTAGGGAAGCTGCTCGCCTTCCGATTCCATGCGCAGCGGCCGCGCCTGGCGGAAGTCATAGGGCGTGCCGTCGACAGGCTTCACCGCGCCGGTCGGGATCATCTCTGCGTCGACGGGCGTATAAGCGCCGGCATTGAGCATCAGCCGGTGGTCGAGAATGTCGCCCGCGCCCCCGTCGTCGAGATTGAAGTAGGAGTGCTGCGCAAGATTACAGAGCGTCGGCTCCTCGCATGTGGCGGTCAGTTCCATGCTGAGCGTGCCGGGGATCTTCAGCCGGTAGGTGCAGGTGACGTCCAGCGCGCCTGGAAAGCCCATCGTGCCATCGGGATCGTGCAGTGTCAGCGTCACGAAATCGCGCCCGTGCAGCGAGACCGACCATGGCCGGTGGAAATAGCCCTCCGAGCCGCCATGCAGCGTGTGTTTCCCTAGAAAATTGCGCTCGGTCTGGTAGCGCTTGCCGGCGATGGTGAAGCGGCCGTCGCGAATGCGATTGGCGAAGCGGCCGACGACGGCGCCGAAATAGGCGCGGTCGGTCTCATATGGCTCGAACTGGTCGTAGCCCATCACCAGCGGCGCATCATGGCCGGCGAGCCGCAGATCCTGGATGATCGCGCCAAGCCCGATGATGTTGGCCGTGAGACCACCGCCACGGATGGTGAAGCGGCGAACGGCCTCGCCCGCCTGCGTCGTGCCGAAGACCTCGCCGTCCTTCATCGCTGTGCCCGAAAACGTCAGTTCATTGATCTGTGGACTACGCCGGCCGTCTCCGGCAAGGGCAGGCCTGATGCCTGCCCCACCAGTCGAGCGGTGTCAGAGGCCGAGGCCGCCGATGCAGACATATTTGGTGTCGAGATAGTCCTCGATGCCCTGATGTCCGCCTTCCTTGCCGAGGCCCGATTCCTTGACGCCGCCGAACGGCGCCTCGGGCGTGGTGATCAGGCCTTCATTGACGCCGACCATGCCGTATTTCAGCCCTTCCATGACGCGGAAGGCGCGGCCGAGATCGCCGGTGTAGAAATAGCAGGCGAGGCCGAACTCGGTGTCGTTGGCCAATGCGATCGCTTCTTCCTCGGTCTCGAACTTGAACACCGGGGCGACCGGCCCGAAGATCTCTTCCTTCATGAAGCGCATCTTGGGCGTGGCGTCGGCGATGACCGTCGGCTGGAAGAACGAGCCGCCGAGCGCATGGCGATTGCCGCCGGCAACGACCTTGCCGCCCTTCGAGGTGGCATCGGCGATCAGTTCCTCGACCTTCTCGACCGCTTTCTCGTCGATCAGCGGCCCCTGCTGCACGCCTTCTTCCAGGCCGGAGCCGACCTTCAGACTGTTGCTGGCAGCGGCCAGCTTCTCGACGAACTTGTCATAGATACCCGCCTGGACGAGGAAGCGGTTGGTGCAGACGCAGGTCTGGCCGGAATTGCGGTACTTCGCGGTGATGGCGCCGGTGACGGCGCGATCGATGTCGGCATCGTCGAAGACCAGGAACGGAGCATTGCCGCCGAGTTCCATTGACACTTTCTTGACCGTCGTCGACGACTTCTGAATCAGGATCTTGCCGACCTCGGTCGAGCCGGTGAAGGTGATCTTCTTGACCAGCGGGTTGGCGCAGATCTCGTCGCCGATCTCGCCGGCCGAACCGGTCAGGATGTTGATGACGCCCTTGGGGAAGCCGACCTCTTCGGCGAGCGCGCCCCAGGCGAGGCCCGAATAAGGCGTCTGCGAGGCCGGTTTGACCACGGCCGTGCAGCCCGCGGCCAGCGCCGGTCCGAGCTTGCGGGCGAGCATCGAGGACGGGAAGTTCCATGGCGTGATGGCGGCAATGACGCCGACCGGCTCCTTCGTCACCAGGATGCGGCGGTCGCCCCAGGGCGACGGCACGATGTCGCCATAGGTGCGGCGGCCTTCCTCGGCGAACCAGAGGATATAGCTCGCGGCCGAGCCGATCTCGCCCTTGGATTCGAACAGCGACTTGCCCTGCTCGATGGTGAGCAACTCGGCCAGCACGTCCTGATTGTCCATCATTGCGTCGTGCAGCTTGCGCAGAAGCTTCGAGCGCTCGAGCGCGGTGGTCTTGCGCCAGCTCTTGAATGCTTCATCGGCGGCCTCGATGGCGCGGCGGGTTTCGGCCTTGCCGGCCTTCGGCACGGTGCCGATCTTCAGGCCGGTCGCCGGATTGTTGACGTCGATGGTCTGGCCGCTGTCGGCCTGCACCCATTCGCCGTTGATGAGATTGGCCTGGCGCATGAAATGACTGGTTTTCTGAAGCATGGTCTGGCCTCCGTTCGGCGCGCTGATCGGCCGTTTTTCTGGATATTCGGGGGCGTGCAAGGCTGCACGCTGGCGCATTGCTCTTACCTAGGGAAAGCCCGGCAAGCAATCACAAGATGGCATATAGGGGTTGGGCCAGCAAAAACGAGCGCTAGCCGAACACATGCAGGACCACCGTCAGCCAGAAGGATGTGGTGAGCACCGCGCTGGCCGTGGCGATCGTCATCTGGTTGGACGCCAGCGCCTGACCGGTGTTGAATTGGACGGCGATGAGATAGGAATTGATGCCGGAAGGCAGCGCCGCCACGACCACGGCGACCTTTGCCGTCAGCGGCGGCAGGCCGAGCAGCCAGACCAGGAGCAGCACCAAGGCCGGCATCAGGAAGAGTTTCAGCGCCGACAGCGCGAGCGCTGGGCGCACGTTCCCGGAAATGCCGAAGCGGCGCAGGCTGAGCCCCATCGCAAACAGCGCCACCGGCCCGGCCGTATCGGCCAGCGCGTCGACCAGCCGCTCGATCAGCGGCGGCAGCGGCGCGCCGGTGAAGCGCCAGGCGAGCCCCGCGAGAATGCCAATGATGAGCGGGTTGACGAACAGCCGCCTGAGGAAATTCCGGATGACGCGCAGCGGATGCACGGACTCTTCGTCTTGACGGCCGAACATCTCGAACAGCACGATTGACGCCATCATCATGACAGGCAGGTGGATCGAGACCAGCAGCGACAGCACCTCGAACCCGCTGGTGCCGAATATGCCGAGGATGAAGGGCGCGCCAAGCAGCACGACATTGGAATAGGCCGAGGACACGCCGCCGACGATGCCGGCGCGGGCATCGCGGCCGAAGAGGCGCGTCATGACCAGGTGCCCGGCGGACCAGGTGACGGCAACCGCCGCAAAATAGGCGCTCCACAGCGACCATGGCGCCACGCCATGGAAATCGGACTTCACCATCGTCTGGAACAAGAGCAGCGGCATAGCCACGTTGACGGCGAATTCGGATATGCCCTCACCACTTGCCGGCTTCAGATAGCCGGTAAGGCCGGCGAGATAGCCGAGCGCAACGAGACTGAAGACGAAGAGGACGGTTTCGGTGAGCGCCGTCATTGTTCGGGCGGAGACATCTTTACCGTGATAGGCAAGCCTCGAGCGCCGTGCAATCGGCCGTTCTCCGGCCGACCGTTGGTCCTCTGCTTGTTTTTCAGCCGGCTTTGCGGTCCCTATATGCCGAAGATGGCCCCGGCCTCTCCGGCCGCCATAAGGACTTCACATGCTGCGACTTGCCCTGGCGCTTTTCCTGCTTGCCGTTCCCACCCTCGCCCACGCAACCGACGCCGGCTGGGCGCTGCTGCGCGATGGCGGCCATATCGTCCTGCTTAGGCATGCCTTCGTCACCGGGACCACCGATCCGGCGAATTTCGACATCGGCAATTGCGCCACCCAGCTCAACCTGTCCGAGCGCGGCAAGCAGCAGTCAAGCCGCATCGGGGCGCTGTTTGCGGCGCGCGCGGCGCCCATCGAGCGTGTGCTCTCCAGCCGCTACTGCCGCTGCCTTGACACCGCCCGCATCGCTTTCGAGGCCGAACCGAAACCATTTGCGCCGCTTGACCTGCTCAAGACCGATTCGGCTGAGAAGGCCGCTCAGATGGAGGCGGTGATGAAGGAGATCCGGGGCTATTCCGGCTCTGACACTCTGGTGCTGGTCACGCATCTGGAAAACATCCAGGCGCTCACCGGCGTCTCGCCGCGCGAGGGCGAGGCCGTGGTCGTGGCGCCTAATGGAGACGGCCTCAAAGTGCTCGGCCGCGTCACCTTCTGACGGCATAGGTCTGCCCAGCTCAGCACTGTGGCCGAAATGCCACAGCCGCAAGAAGCCGCAAGCCCCCGCGATAATGCCGCTTGCGACAAGCCGTCGCAGGGCCTATAGGCGCGCTCCCGGTCACGAAAACCGAAGCGAGCACAACGGTTGGAGCTTTCGTCTCCGCCCGCGCAGCCGGCTTTGCCGCGCTGTGTACGGCGCCGTTTCGGAGTGTTGGGATCGCCGATGTAGCTCAGAGGAAGAGCGCCGGATTTGGGTCCGGAGGTCAGGGGTTCGAGTCCCTTCATCAGCACCACGGATAGCTCAGTTTGGTTAGAGCGTCAGACTCATAATCTGATTGTCGAAGGTTCGATTCCTTCTCCAACGGCCTGTTAAGCCGACACCTTTGGGTGGTGTTATCCAAAACGGTCCGGGGACCGGAATGCAGAAGACCTGACGGACGGCTAAGCCTTCGGGCCGATGCCGTATTGAACGGTCCGATGCCATCGGCTCGCGGCCAGGCTCGCGGTGACGATCAAGGCGCGGCAATGCCGGCAAAGGAGCCTTCGGGCGCCGGCGCCCGCCTTGCCGCCCCGCGATCCGCTCCCGAAGGCCCGCCGCCTGGCGATGCCACCGGTCTCCGGATCATCCGTGCCGGGAAACGAAACGAGAAACGAAAGGACGATCGACGCATGACGTGACGCCTCGCATGGGGCCATGCCCGACAGGAGTAAGACAATGAAGACCATTCTCGAAAAGGTTCTGGGACGCCAGCGCGTCCTCGTGAAGGAAAATGAACGTGCCGTCGCCCTCTACAAGGGCGAGATCCAGGCTGTCCTGATGCCGGGCGAACATTGGCTCGACAACCGGCGCGGAAACCTGGAAATCTCCAGGCACGACCTGAAGAACCCGGAATTCGTTTCGGCCTACGAGAAGGCATTGTTCGACAAGCTCCCGGATGCGGCCGCGCGTCACTTCACCGTGGTTCGCACCGGGCGCACCGACATTGCCGTGATCGAGCGCGACGGCGCCCTTCATGCCGTTCTCGCTCCGGATCGCAAGCTCGTGCTGTGGACGGATGCCGGCCCGTGGGCGGTGACCTCCGTCGATACGGCGGCCGATCTGGCCGTCGATCCGGCCTTGATGCGCCGGATCGGCCAGGCCCGAAAGGCGGAACACATGTTCCTGCATCCGGTCGTGGACGGGCAGGTCGGTCTGCTGTTCGTGGACGGCGTCTACACCCGCACGCTTGCCGCGGGTGTGCACGCCTTCTGGAATGTCGGGCGCATGGTCCAGGTGAAGGTCGTCGACCTCAAGCGGCAGTCGCTTGATGTCGCCGGGCAGGAAGTGCTGACCAAGGATCGCGTGACGATCCGCGTCAACATCGCCGCCGAATACCGGGTCGTCGATCCGGTGACGGCGGTGAGCACGGTGAAGGACTTCTCGGAAGCCCTCTACCGCGCCCTGCAGTACGCCTTCCGCAAGACGCTCGGCGCGCTCACCCTCGACCATATCCTCGACAAGAAGATCACGGTCGATGAGGAGGCAGCCGCCAAGGTGCGTTCCGACATGGCCGCGATCGGCCTCGAGGTCAGCGATATCGCGCTTAAGGATGTGATCCTGCCGGGCGAGATGCGCGAGATCCTCAACCAGGTGGTTTCGGCCGAGAAGCAGGCCGAGGCCAACGTCATCCGCCGCCGCGAGGAGACGAACGCCACGCGTTCGCTGCTCAACACGGCCAAGGTGATGGCCGAGAATCCGGTGATGCTGCGGCTGAAGGAGCTTGAGGCTCTCGAGGCCATCGCCGGCAAGGTCGAGCGCCTGACTGTCCACAACGGGACGGGCGGGCTGCTCAACGATCTGGTCAAGCTCCGCGAAGGCTGAGCTTACGCCACGCAAAATGGGAAGGGCCGCCGGTTGCCCGGCGGCCCTTCTTGCGTCCACAAAGCCGGCATCCCATCTGCGCCCGGCGTGTCAGGCCTTTTCCTGCCCGGAAAAACCGATTAGACAGCGCCAAAACAAGATGCGGACAGATTCCGCCCGCAACCGAAGGAAGAGCCCTTGTCCACCACGTTCGAGAAAGTCGCCAAGATCATTGCCGACACCAGCGAGATCGATATCGACACCATCACGCCCGAAAGCCATACCATCGACGATCTCGGCATCGACAGCCTCGATTTCCTCGACATCGTCTTTGCCATCGACAAGGAATTCGGCATCAAGGTGCCGCTCGAGAAGTGGACGCAAGAGGTCAATGACGGCAAGGCTTCGACCGACGACTACTTCGTCATGCAGAACCTGTGCGCCAAGATCGACGCGCTGGTCGCGGCCAAGGCCGCCTGAAGAGCGCGACCTTGCCCCGCCTCCAGCCTGACCAGCAAAGCCGCTCATGAGCAGCCCGCGCGACGTCGTCATCACCGGCATCGGCCTTGTCTCTTCGCTGGGAGAAGGACCGGACGCGCATTGGCAGAAGCTGACCCAGCCGGGCGTTGAGCCGGTGCTCGATGCGACGCGCTTTGCGCCCTACACAATTCATCCCCTGCCCGAGATCGACTGGAACCTGCAGATCGCCAAGCGCGGCGACCAGCGCCAGATGGAGACTTGGCAGCGGCTCGGCACCTATGTCGCCGGCCTGGCGCTGGACGACGCCGGCATCAAGGGCAATGACGAGCTTTGCGCGACCATGGACATGGTTGTGGCGGCCGGCGGCGGCGAGCGCGACGAGGCCGTGGACAGCGCGATACTCGCAGCATCCGAGAGCCGCAACGACCGCGACGTGCTGCTCAACGAGAAGCTGACCACGGAGTTGCGGCCGACGCTTTTCCTCGCCCAGCTTTCCAATCTGCTCGCCGGCAACATCTCCATCGTGCACAAGGTCACCGGCTCGTCTCGCACCTTCATGGGCGAGGAAGGCGCCGGCGTCTCGGCTGTTGAGACGGCCGCCGCGCGCATCCGCTCGGGCCAGTCGACCCATGTGCTGGTCGGCGGCGCGTTCCAGACCGAGCACTCAGACATGCTGCTCGGCTATGAACTCGCCGGCTATCTGCATCGCGGCCCGTGGAGACCGGTCTGGCAAAGACAGGGCGCGGAAGGCGGCGGCGTGGTGACGGGCTCGGGCGGCGCTTTCTTGGTGCTCGAACAGCGCGAGCATGCGCAGAGCCGGGGTCGCAAGATCTATGCTGAGCTCGGTCCTGTGGTTTCCGGCCGGGCGAGGCGCCGGCGCGGCGAGCTGAATGCCGAAATCGCCGCTTTGCTGAAGCAGGCGGCGCTGCCCGCCGGCGAATTGCTGACCATTTCCGGTGCCTCCGGCGCCCATGCCGCCACGGCGGCCGAAAAGGTGGCACTCGATGCCAACCCGGCGCTTGCAGTGCGCGCCTTCTCGACGCTCACCGGCCACATGAAGGAAGCGCAGTTCCCCTTCGCCGTGGCGCTTGCCGCGCTCGCCGTCGACCGCAAGGCCCCCTACCCTGTCTTCGATGCCACAGTGGAGCAACCATTCGAAGGCGCCCCCAGCTCCGTCCTTGCAACGGCGATCGGCTATCACCAATTCGAGGGCCTGGGGCTGATCAAGGCCGCTTAGAGCGAGACAGACAGAACATGGCCAATCTCCGCGATCACATGGGCAGGCCTATCGTCGCCGTGACCGGCATCGGCGTGGTGACTTCGCTTGGCGTCGGCAAGGCCGACAACTGGGCGGCGCTGACCTCAGGCAAATCCGGCATCCATCCGATCACCCGCTTTCCCGTCGATCATCTGAACACCCGCATTTCCGGCATGGTCGATTTCCTGCCGTCGAGCTCCAAGGGTGCGAGCCTCCTCACCTACGAGCTGGCCGAGACCGCGGCCCAGGAAGCGGTGTCGGAGGCCGGCCTCGGTTCCGGCGATTTCGGCGGCCCGCTCTTTCTCGCCTCGCCGCCGGTCGAGCTCGATTGGGCCGACCGCTTCTCGCTCTACAATTCCGACAAGAAGGAAAGCGGTTCCGAGAGATTGCTGCGCGTGGCGCGCGGACTGAAGGAGCTCGGCATTTTCGAGACCACCCAGTTCGGCTCGATCGCCGATCGCCTGGCCGATCGTTTTGGCACGCGCGGCCTGCCGATCACGCTGTCGACAGCCTGCGCGTCAGGCGCCACCGCCATCCAGCTCGGTGTCGAGGCGATCCGCCGCGGCGAATGCGACAAGGCGCTGTCGATCGGCGCCGACGGCTCCGCCACGGCCGAAGCCCTGATCCGCTTCTCGCTGCTCTCGGCGCTTTCCACCCACAACGACATTCCCGAAAAGGCCTCGAAACCCTTCTCCAAGGACCGCGACGGTTTTGTCCTTGCCGAAGGTTCCGGCGCGCTGGTGCTGGAATCGCTGGAGGCGGCACTTACCCGGGGAGCCACCATCCTCGGCATCATGCGCGGCTGCGGCGAGCGCGCCGACGACTTCCACCGCACCCGCTCCAAGCCTGACGGTTCGCCGGCCATCGCCGCGGTACGCGCCGCCCTTGCGGATGCCGGCTTGAGCGAGGACGAGATCGACTACGTCAACGCGCACGGCACCTCGACGCCGGAAAACGACAAGATGGAGCATCTGTCGCTGTCGACCGTGTTCGGCGAGCGGATCGGCTCGATGCCGATCTCGTCGAACAAGTCGATGATCGGCCACACGCTGTCCGCTGCCGGCGCGGTCGAGGCCGCGTTCTCGCTGATGACCATGCGCGAAAGCGTTATCCCGCCGACCATTAATTACGACAATCCTGATCCGGCAATCGTGCTCGACGTGGTGCCAAACAAGAAGCGCAACGCCGAGGTCGGCACGGTTCTGTCGAATTCCTTCGGTTTCGGCGGCCAGAACACCTGCCTTGTCATGGCGCGGGAACCGGTCTAAGCGGACGTTTTCCCGCTTCCAAAGTACCGACAGGCCAAATGCGCGCATTGCAACTTATCGAGGACCGCCGCCTTGAAACGGTGGACCTTCCGCCTCCCCCGCCGCCTTCGCAAGGTGAAGTGACGCTCCGCATCAAGGCGGTGGCGCTCAACCATATCGACGTCTGGGGCTGGCGCGGCATGGCCTTCGCCAAGCGCAAGCTGCCGCTGGTCGTCGGCGCCGAAGCCTCGGGCGAGGTCGAGGCGATCGGACCCGGCGTCTCCACCCTCCTGCCCGGGCAACTGGTGTCGATCTACGGCGCGCGAACCTGCGGGCTCTGCCGTGCCTGCCGCGAGGGCCGCGACAATCTTTGCGAGCACGTCTCCGGCGTCCACGGTTTTCATCTCGACGGCTTCGCGCAGGAAAAGATCAACCTGCCTGCCCGTCTCCTGGTGCCTGCGCCGCCCGGTGTCTCCGAGATCGGCGCTGCCGTCGCACCCGTCACCTTCGGCACGGTCGAGCATATGCTGTTCGACAACGCGAAACTGGAGCCCGGTGAGACCATCCTCGTCCATGCCGGTGGCTCCGGCATCGGCTCCGCAGCCATCCAATTGGCGAAGCGCATGGGCTGCACGGTCATCACTACGGTCGGCTCGAACGACAAGATCGACAAGGCGAAGGCGCTTGGCGCCGACCATGTCATCAACTATCGCGAGGATCGCTTCGAAGGCGTGGTGCGCAAGCTGACGAAGAAGAAGGGCGTCGATGTCGTGTTCGAGCATGTCGGCGCCGACACCTTTGCCGGCTCGATGCTGTGCCTGAAGCGCGGCGGCCGCCTCGTCACCTGCGGCTCGACCTCCGGCGTCTCGACGCAGGTCAATCTGATGCAGCTTTTCCAGCAACAGCTGAAGCTGCTCGGCTCCTTCGGCTGCCGCATGGAGAACATGGCCGATGCCATGCAGAAGATGGCGGCCGGTCTCGTCGCGCCCGTGATCGACACCGAAGTCGGCTTCGACGACATCGACGCCGCGCTGAAGCGCATGGAAGGCCGCGACGTCTTCGGCAAGATCATTCTTCGCGTTTCCTAAGACAAGATGGTCGGCAAGGTGCTCAAGAAAGCCCGCCGGGACTTCATGTTCCGCTATGGCCGGCGGCTACGCCAAATGGAGCACTGGCTGGTGGCGCGGCTTGCCATGGCGGTCATCGGCCTGCTGCGCCTTTTGCCGCCTGACAGCGCGCTCAACTTCGCCGACCGCGTCGCCCGCCGCATCGGGCCGATGGTCGGACGGCACCGGGTGGCCGTCAACAATCTGCGCCTTGCCTATCCGCAAAAGAGCGATGCCGAAATCGAGGCCATCGCGTCCGACATGTGGGGCAACATGGCCCGGCTTGCCGCCGAATACATCTTCCTCGATGCCCTCTTCGATTTCGACCCGAATGCCGCCAAGCCGGGCCGGGTCGAGGTCAGCGGCATCGAGCATTTCGTCGAAATCGCCAGCGAAAAGAAGCCGCATATCCTGTTCACCGGCCATCTCGGCAATTTCGAGCTTTTGCCGGTCGCCGCCGCCACCTTCGGCATGAACATCACCGCGCTGTTCCGCCCGCCCAACAATCCCTACCTTGCCGACTATATCCACTCGACTCGCCGCTCGAGCATGGGAGGCCTGCTGCCGTCCTCGACCGGCGCATCGTTCGCCCTTGCCGCCATCCTGGAAAACGGCGGCAATATCGGCGTGCTGGTCGATCAGAAATTCACGAACGGCGTCGAGACGACCTTCTTTGGTCGCCCCTGCCAGAGCAATCCCGTGCTGGGCATGCTCGCCCGCCACTATGACTGCGATGTCTATCCGGCGCGCTGCGTCAGGCTGCCGGGAAACCGTTTCCGATTGGAAATCGAAGACAAGCTCGACTTGCCGCGCACCGAAACCGGCAGCGTCGATGTTCACGCCACCACGCAGCTGCTCGCCGACGTCGTCGAGCGCTGGGTGCGCGAGGATCCCGGACAGTGGATGTGGTTCCACAAGCGCTGGGAGATGAGCGGCCGCCGACGTAAGCGGCGTGAGCAGGCCAAGGTCAGCTAAAGCGGCCCAGAACGTTCAGATCGCTTTCGTCTGGATCAAACACGGAACCGCTTTGAAATAGCTTTCCCCTAGCCCTGTTGCGACCCATGCGCAACGCACAGCCGCGAGGACTAAGTCCACGCGGCTCCAGGTTCAGCTGTCTCAAAGCGGAGCGGGGATGGTGAAGTTCGGCCGGAACGTATCCATCGTGGCACCGTTGCGATCCTCGGAAAGCAGTGTGTCCGAGCCGAAGCTTGCCCGCAGGCCAACCACGTATTTGTGGATGTTCACGCTGCCTGAAGCCTCCGAGAAGGTCAGGTGATCCAGCTGATAGCGGCCAAATACCGACCAAGGGGTCCCCGAGAACCGATAAGTAGCCTGCAATGCCGCCGTGACCGTATCGAAATGTCCGCCAAAACCGGACAGCCGCGAGAAGCCGAGTTCGCCGTCGAAGCGGAGATTGTCTTGCGCGAAATACCGCACGACACCCCGGCCGCCCCAATTGTCGAAATGTTCGGACTCGCCGCTGGCCCGCAACTGCCCGTAGTAGGCCTGCCCGTAGATCGTCACGTTGCCGAAATAGGCCTGAGCCTCTGGACCGACAGTGAAGGTATAAAGGTCTAAGTCACCGATGCCGTTATTGCCGCCAAATCCGTTTATCGTCGCAAATCCACCCAGCGCATATGAGCTCGGATCGCGCCAGTAACCGTGGATCGCACCCCCGTAGCTGTAGATGTTCGTGCCTTCGACCCAAAGCGAATCGATCACCCCGTCGGTCTGGATGTTCCAGCGGGCGTCGATCGGGAAATTCACCCGAAAGGCGCCGCCGGCAGTCGTGCCATCCGAGTCGTCCCCGGGGGTCGCGAAATAGAGACCTCCGAGATAGATTTCGCCATAACCTGATATATGCGGCTGCGCGAGTTCCTGGTCCAGAAGAACGGGTGCATCGGCAGCAAAAGCCGAGGTTGCGGTTGCCGCGATCGCAGCGCTCAATAGAAATCGATACATTAAAGTCCCCAAGCAGCCAGAACAACGCTTCGCACTTACCACTGCGCCGTCATGCAAACCAGCTTCGGCGATGCTCGCGCTAGTATAAGCTGTTTGTTTTCGAAGCATGTGCGGCATTGCTGCAACGCTCCGAAAGGAGCAGGCGCAGCCATCAGATGCTGCCTGCGGCGTAGTCAGCCCTCTCCGGCCCGTTTCAATCGGTGACGACGATTCGCGTGTTGCCGTAGCCGGCTTCCTTCACCATCGAATAGAAAGTCGCGGCATTGGCCGTATGCAGGCGCACGCAGCCATGCGAGGCCGGACGCCCGAGATACTTCACGGCGCCGGTGCCGTGAATAGCGTAGCCGCCGCGGAAGAACACCGAATACGGCATCGGCGAATTGTCGTACTTGCGCGAGTACCACATCCGCGCGGTCCATTGCGGCCGGTAGCTGCCGCGCGGTGTGAAGTAGCCCCTACGGGCCGTCGATACATTCCAGCGATACAGCACCTGGCCGTATCTGCTGACGGTCATCGTCTGCGTCGAGACGTCGATATTGGCGACCAGCGAAGCCGCCCGGCTTGCGATCGACGTGCCGAGCAACGTGGTTGCCAGCACGGCCGCCATGAGGCTGGATTTTTTCATGCGATGAACCCCCTTCGATTGCCCCCTGCCATCACGTGGTTCTTTTCCATCATTTTTGCCGGCAGGTGCGTTAAGTACCACACACTCCTTGACAAATTCGCCAATTCGATTCGCGAATTTGAATGATTTCCCGTCATAGTTGCTGGGCCGCCACCCACTCTCAACGGTTTAAGCGCGAGCCTGCCCTCAATCATTGTCCGGCAACCGCGAAAGGCAGCTTGCAAAAGCGCCGCGTTGCTTTTTCAATCGGCAGGATGAATGAACGACTCCTCCGGGCCGTCGATGACCGGGTCGACGACCTGATAGCGCTGACCGCCGAGCTCATCCGCTTTCCGACCGTCAATCCGCCCGGCGAGGCCTACCGGCCATGTGCCGAGTATCTCGGCGCACGCCTCAAGAAGCTCGGCTTCGAAACCGAATTCATTCGCGCAGAAGGCACACCCGGCGACACCGACCGCTACCCGCGCGTCAATGTCGTCGCCCGCTTCGACGGCCGCTCGCCCGGTGCCTGCGTCCATTTCAACTCGCATATCGACGTGGTCGAGGCCGGCGAAGGCTGGACCGTCGATCCTTTCGCCGGCCTGGTGAAGGAAGGTAGGGTCTACGGCCGCGGCGCCTGCGACATGAAAGGCGGGCTGGCGGCTTCTGTCATTGCCGCCGAAGCCTTCATGGAGGTCTACCCCGACTTTCCCGGCGCCATAGAGATATCCGGCACGGTCGACGAGGAATCCGGCGGGTTCGGCGGCGTCGCCCATCTGGCGAAGCTCGGCTATTTCTCGAAGCCGAAGGTCGACCACGTCATCATCCCCGAGCCGCTGAACAAGGACCGCATCTGCCTTGGCCATCGCGGGGTCTGGTGGGCCGAGATCGAGACCAAGGGCGAGATCGCGCATGGCTCGATGCCGTTCCTCGGCGACAACGCGGTGCGCCATATGGGCGCCGTCGTGCAGGCCTTCGAGGACGAGCTTTTCCCGGCGCTCGACCGCAAGGTGACGCGCATGCCGGTGGTGCCCGAGGGCGCCCGGCGCTCGACCATGAACATCAATTCCGTGCATGGCGGCCAGACCGAGGATTTCCGGCCGGGACTGCCCTCGCCCAACGTGCCGGATTCCTGCCGGCTGACCATCGACCGCCGCTTCCTGCTCGAGGAAGACCTCGCCACCGTCAAGGGTGAAGTCACCGGCATCCTCGACCGGCTGAAGCGAGAGCGAGAAAAGTTCGACTACGATATCCGCGACCTGATGGAGGTGCTGCCGCTGATGACCGAGCGCGACGCGCCGGTGGTGAAAGCCGTCGCCAAGGGCATCATGGAAATCTTCGACCGCGAGCCGGAATACGTCATCTCGCCCGGTACCTACGACCAGAAGCATGTTGCCCGCATTGGCCAGATCTATGACTGCATCGCTTATGGCCCCGGCATCCTCGATCTCGCGCATCGGCCGGACGAATGGGTGGGCATCGCCGACATGGTGGACGCGGCCAAGGTGATGGCGATCGGCCTCGACGTGCTGCTGCGCGGTACAACCGGCTGATCGGGAAAAACATTTCCCTTGGCGCCACCCGGCAGCACGAAACGCAATTTACTCACAGGCCAAATCACGCTTCTATCCGCTGGGCTTGTCCGTTTGACCGCATGGGAGTTCGGCAATGAAACTGTGGAAGACCATTTTGGCCGCCGCTGTGCTTATTTTCGCTGCCGCCACGTCGGCATTTTCGGCCCGCACCGACCTCGTCATCGGCATTCCGCTCGAACCCCCGCATCTCGATCCGACCGCGGGCGCCGCCGCCGCCATCGACGAGGTGCTCTACGCCAATGTCTTCGAAGGTCTCACCCGCATCGGTCCGAACGGCGAGGTGATCCCCGACCTTGCCGAAAGCTGGACCATCTCGGATGACGGCAAGATCTACACTTTCAAGCTGCACACCGGCGTGAAATTCCACGACGGCAGCGATTTCAGCGCCGATGACGTGAAATTCTCTCTCGACCGTGCCCGGGCCGACAATTCGGTCAACGCCCAAAAGGGGCTGTTCGCGCAGATCGACAAGGTCGATGTCGTCGATCCGGCGACGGTGAAGGTCACGCTGAAAAACCCGCAAGGCTCCTTCCTCTACAATATGGGCTGGGGCGACGCGGTGATCGTGTCACCGAAATCGGCCGACACCAACAAGGAAAAGCCGGTCGGCACCGGCCCCTTCAAGTTCCAGAGCTGGGCCAAGGGCTCGTCGATCACGCTTGTGAAGTCGGATAATTACTGGGGTGCCCCGGTTGCGCTCGACAAGGTCGAGTTCCGCATCGTACCCGATGCCGCCGCGGCCGTGCCGGCGCTGCTTTCCGGCGACATCCAGGCCTTCCCCTTCTTCGATCCCGACAGCGTCGCTCAGGTCAAGGACGATCCGCGTTTCAAGGTGGTGATCGGCTCCACCGAAGGCGAGACGATTCTTTCGATCAACAACAAGAAGCCGCCCTTCGACAAGCTCCAGGTGCGCCAGGCCATCTCCTTCGCGCTCGACCGCAAGGCGATCATCGACGGCGCCTCGGCGGGCCTCGGCGTGCCGATCGGCTCGCATATGTCGCCCGCCAACAAAGACTATGTCGACCTCACCGGCCTCTATCCGCACAATGTCGACAAGGCCAAGGAACTGCTGAAGGAAGCCGGCCTAGAAAAAGGCTTCAAGGCGACGCTGAAGCTTCCGCCGCCGTCCTATGCGCGGCTTGGCGGCGAGATCATCGCGTCCGAGCTGCGCGATGTCGGCATCGATCTGGAGATCATCCCCGTCGAATGGGCGCAATGGCTGGATCAGGTCTTCACCAAGAAGGACTACGACCTCACCATCGTCTCCCACACCGAGCCGAACGACATCGATATCTATTCGCGCAAGGACTATTACTTCAACTACGACAACCCGGCCTTCGACGCCATCATCGCCAAGCTCAACCTGACCTCGGACGAGGCGAAGCGGAAAGAGCTGCTGGCAGAGGCGCAGAAGATCCTGGCCGACGACGCCGTGGTCGGCTTCCTTTACGAGCTGCCGAAGGTCGGGGTCTGGGACGCGAAGCTGCAGGGCCTGTGGGAGAATGCACCGATTCAGGCCAATGACCTTACCAAGGTGAAGTGGACGGATTGACGGCCGGCGCGGTCGCCTGATCGCCTCCCATGGCCACCTATCTCCTCAAGCGCCTCATCATCGCGGCCATCACGCTGGTGCTGGCCTCGATGGTGGTGTTTGCGGTCATGGAAATCCTGCCTGGCGACCCGGCGCGCCTGATGCTGGGCTTCAACGCCAGCGCCGACCAGGTCGAGCTGTTGCGCAACCAGATGGGCCTGAACGCGCCGCTTGTCCTGCGCTACCTGCACTGGGCGGGCGGGTTGCTCAGCCTCGATTTCGGTCGCTCCTACACCTATTCGGTTCCCGTCATCGACCTCGTGGGTGAGCGCGTCGTCGTTTCTCTGCCGCTGGCGCTAATCGCGCTGGCGCTGTCGACCGTCATAGCCATTCCGGTCGGGGTGTTTTCCGCCGGCCGCCAGGGCCGGGCCGGCGACACAGTCGCCATGGGTGCTGCCCAACTCGGCGTTGCCGTGCCGAATTTCTGGTTCGCGCTGATGCTGATCTATCTCTTCGCCGTCTGGCTGCGGCTGGTGCCGGCGGGTGGGTTTCCTGGCTGGGGCGCCGGGATCTGGCCGGCGGTAAAATCGCTGCTGCTGCCGGCGGTGGCGCTGGCGCTACCGCAGGCGGCGATCCTGGCGCGCGTCGCCCGCTCGGCGCTGATCGAGGTGCTCAACGAAGACTATATCCGCACCGCCCGCGCCAAGGGCCTGCCCTACCGCGCCGTGCTCTGGCGCCACGCGCTGCGCAACGCCATGATCCCGGTGCTCACCATTCTCGGCCTGCAATTCGCGTTCCTGCTTGCCGGCACCATTATCATCGAGAATGTCTTCTATCTGCCGGGGCTTGGACGGCTGGTGTTCCAGGCCATCACCCAGCGCGACCTGATCGTCGTCGAGAGCGTCGTGATGCTGCTGGTCGCCGCCGTGATCGCCGTCAATCTGCTGGTCGATTTCTCCTACGCCGTTGTCGATCCGCGGCTCAGGGGGCGACAATGACGGTGCGCGTCGACCTGCCCGAGGAAACGCTTGCCGGGGTTTTGGCCAAAGCCTTCGGCAACCGCTCATTTCTGATCGGCTTCGCCATCACGCTGCTGGTGGCCGCGATCGCGCTGCTCTCCTTTGTATGGACGCCCTACGACGTCACCAAGCTGGTGATCGCAGACAAGACGCAGGCGCCCTCGTGGACGCATTGGTTCGGCACCGACCATTTCGGTCGCGACATCCTTTCGATGATCATGGTCGGCGCACGCAACTCGATCGCGGTGGCGCTGGTGGCGGTCGGTATCGGCATGGGCATCGGCGTGCCGCTCGGCGCCTTCGCGGCGGCGCGGGGCGGCCTTGCGGACGAGGCGCTGATGCGCATCAACGATCTCGTCTTCGCCTTCCCGGCGCTGCTGTCGGCGATCATGATCACGGCCATTTTCGGCCCGGGCGCCGTCAACGCCATCATCGCCATCGGCATATTCAACATCCCGGTCTTTGCGCGCGTGGCCCGCGCCGGCGCCTTGGCGATCTGGCCGCGCGAATTCATCCTCGCCGCACGGGCTGCCGGCAAGGGCATGACGCAGATTTCTATCGAGCACATCCTGCCCAACATCGCGACACTGCTGCTGGTACAGGGCACGATCCAGTTTGCGCTGGGCATGCTCGCCGAAGCGGGGCTTTCCTATGTGGGCCTGGGCGCGCAGCCGCCAATGCCGAGCTGGGGCCGCATGCTGTTCGACGCGCAGACGCGGATGGTGACGGCGCCGTGGATGGCGATCTTTCCCGGCATGGCGATCATCGTGACCGTGCTTGGGCTCAACCTGCTCGGCGACGGCATCGCCGACATCCTCGATCCGAAATCGCGGCGGCGGCGATGAGCCTGCTCCAGATCGAGAACCTGTCGCTTGTCATCGGCGGAATGCCGATCCTGAAGCAGGTCGAGCTTGCGATTGCGCCCGGCGAGGTGGTCGGCCTGGTCGGCGAATCCGGTTCCGGCAAATCGATGACGGCGCTGACGATCATGAGCCTGCTGCCGCATCTAGCTCAAGCCCGCGGACGCGTCACTTTCGACGGCATCGACCTCCTTGCAGCGAGCGAGGACCAGATGTGCGCGCTGCGCGGCGACGACATCGGCATGGTTTTCCAGGAGCCGATGACGGCGCTCAATCCAGTCAAGACCATCGGCGAGCAGGTGGCCGAGGGCATTCGCTGGCACACCAGGGCGGGCCGCGCCGAGGCCGAGGATCGCGCGCGAAAAATGCTCGACCGTGTCGGCCTGCCGGAAGCCAAGTTCCCACTGTCGCGCTACCCGCATGAGCTCTCCGGCGGGCAGCGCCAGCGCGTCGTCATCGCCATCGCCTGCGCGCTGAAGCCAAAACT
Organism: Mesorhizobium sp. WSM3868; assembly: GCF_002294785.1. Classification (NCBI taxonomy): domain Bacteria; kingdom Pseudomonadati; phylum Pseudomonadota; class Alphaproteobacteria; order Hyphomicrobiales; family Phyllobacteriaceae; genus Mesorhizobium; species Mesorhizobium sp. WSM3868. The sequence continues at coordinate 108,212 of NZ_NSGB01000009.1, forward strand.
GCTGATCGCCGACGAGCCGACCACGGCGCTCGATGTGGTGCTGCAGGCGCAGATCCTCGACCTGCTGCGCGACCTCGTCAGCGAAAACCGCATGGGCCTGCTGCTCATCTCGCACGATCTCGCGGTGGTGACCGAGATGGCCGACCGTCTGACCATCCTGCGCGGTGGCGAAGTGATGGAGGCCGGCGACACCGCGCGCACGCTGTCGGCACAACACCACCCCTACACGCGCGAGCTGGCGCTGGCTTCCATGCATGTGCCGGCGCGGCCCAAAAAACACCTTGCCGGTTCGGCAAGGCCGCTGCTCGAAGTCGAAGGCCTGAGCCGCGACTATCCGGGTCGGCGCAAATCCTTGTTCCGGGCGGCAGAACCGATTCGCGCCGTCGACGATGTCTCGCTAACCATCGAGCCGGCCCAGTCGGTAGCCCTCGTTGGCCGTTCCGGCTGCGGCAAATCCACGCTCGCCCGCATGATCCTGGCACTGGACAAGTCGACGGCGGGCTCAATCCGCTTTCGCGGCGAGACCATCACCGGCAAGTCAGAGGCCGAACTGAAGCCGGCCAGGCGCGACATGCAGGTTGTCTTCCAGGACCCTTACGGCTCCTTCGATCCACGCCAGAAGGTCGAGAAGCTGGTCGCCGAGCCGTTGCATCTTCTCGAGACCCAGCCGTCGAAAGCCGAGCGGCGCGAATTGGTCGCGCATGCGCTGCATGAGGTCGGACTCGGCCCGCGCGACATGGACAAATATCCGCATGAATTCTCGGGCGGCCAGCGCCAGCGCCTGTCGATCGCCCGCGCCATCATCACCCGCCCGAAACTGGTCGTCGCCGACGAGCCGGTCTCGGCGTTGGATGTGTCGATCCGCGCCCAGATCCTCGACCTCTTCGCCGAGCTTAACCAGAAGCTCGGCATCGCCTATCTGTTCATCACCCATGACCTGACGGTTGCCCGCGCCATGTCGGACGAGGTGCTGGTCATGCATGAGGGCAAGATCGTCGAGCGCGGCAGGACGGCCGATGTGCTCGACAGCCCGCGCTCGGAAGCCGCGCAGGCGCTGGTCGCGGCGGCGCCGGACCTTCACCGTGCCATAGCGCGACGCATGCAGGAACAAGGGTAAGCGGCGAGCCCGCGCTCAGCCCTCCGGTTTGACCAAATCCACCGGGCTGATGTCGAGCAGGTCGAGCGTGCGACGCAGCAGCTTCACCTCGCTCTCGGCAAGCTTGGAATCCGCCTTCGCGATCTCGGCCATGTGGCGCGCAAGCAGCTTTCGCCGCTCGACATCGAGGTCGCGGAACAGCGCGATCGCTTGTGAGCCGTTGGTCTCGTAGCCGTAGTCGTTGAGATATTCGACGACGCTGTCGATCGAGGCTTCGGGAATGCCAAAGGCTTCCTTGCAGATGTGCCGGAAGGCGACCATCTCGCTCTCCGACACCGCGCCGTCGGCCAGGATCATCCGGAACAGCATCAGAAGCTCGGCCGACAGCACCGGATCGTCCGCTACCTTGCGCACGCCCGGGTCGCCGTCGAAGATCGAGCGTATCTGGTCGAGCAGCGCCATCGCCGTAAGCCTCCCTTTGCGATTCCGTTGAAATTGTTAGCGTGGAATCGGTCTTGCGCAAACTGTCTAAGCATGATGGAAGCAGCCGTCCCCCGCCTTGACCCACAGCCCGATGATCGACCTTACCTTGCAGACTGTCTTCATGCTCACCGCAGCCGCTTTCGCGGCGGGCTTCGTCGACTCGATCGCCGGCGGTGGCGGCCTGATCACCATCCCGGCGCTGCTCCTGGCGGGCTTCTCTCCGGTGGCAGCGCTCGGCACCAACAAGCTGCAGGGCATGTTCGGGTCCGGCTCGGCCACGATCCATTATGCCGCCAATGGCCAGGTCGATCTGCGCCGACAACTGCCTCCCGCGCTGCTGGCGCTGGTTGGCGGCGCCATCGGCGCCTTGCTGGCGACGATCGTGCCCGGCGACTTCCTGCGCGCCCTTTTGCCGTTTCTCCTGATCGCGATCGCTCTATACTTCGCGTTCAAACCCAACATGAACGACGTTGACCGCGCAGAACGTCTGTCGCCGCTCCTATTCGGCCTAACGGTTGTGCCTGCCATTGGCTTGTACGACGGTCTGTTCGGCCCAGGCACGGGCTCGTTCCTTATGCTCGCCTTCGTCAGCCTTGCCGGCTATGGTCTGCTCAAGGCGACCGCGCACACCAAGCTGCTCAATTTCGCCTCCAACATCGGCGGCTTCGTCGTCTTCGCCGCCGTCGGCGTCATCGACTGGAAGATCGGTCTGATGATGGGTGTCGCCCAGTTTCTGGGCGCCCGCCTCGGCGCAGGCCTCGCCATCAAAATCGGCGCAAGACTGATCAAGCCGCTGCTGGTGATCGTGTGTGTAGCGCTGGCGGTGAAGCTGCTTGCCGACCCGGCCAATCCCCTACGCCAACTCATTGGTGTGTGACTGTCCTGCTGGTAGAATTCGGGTGTTGCGAATCATGTTGGAGGGACCAGACATGAATCTTAGTGCGCCCACGCAGATCGTGTTCATTATTTCGTTGGTCATCGCCGTCATTGGCCTTCTCGCCGCTCTCGGCCTTCTTGCGTTCATTCCTCTTGCGTCGGTGTGGATCATGCTCATCGCCTATGTCGTGCTCGCCGGCGGCTGTCTGATGCGCGGCGCTTGACGCAATTCCAGGAAAAGTGTGCAGCGGTTTTCCGTCCGGAATTGCGTTAACCGCCAACACCAATCTCAGGCAACTCGGGGCGCCCGGCCCTGCCGGGCGCTTTTGATTTTTGCGAGCGTGTTCTGCTAGACTCGCGGCATGTCCGACGAGACGGAGCGCCATCGGCAGGATACTCGCTCTCCCGCCCTCCATTTCGAGATGGTGCGGCGCAAACCCGCCGCTTCTCTCGCAGGCATCGTCACGGATATCTGCGGCTACCGGGAAATACGGCCAGGCCATTTCCGCATGGTCGAATATGCCTCGCTGACTGTACCGCTGGTGATCAGCTTCGCCGGAGCCTTCGCCATCGGGCTCGGCCGCAGCCCGGGCGACAACGATCGCTACGCCAGCTTCGCCGCCGGTCTCTATGCCGGCCCGGTCATGATCGAATCCTTCGGCGCCGCCTGCTGTGTCCAGGTCAATTTCACGCCGCTCGGCGCCAGGCAATTCTTCGGCCTGGCGATGAGTGAATTGCGCGACCGCATGGTCGGGTTGGACGATGCGATGGGCTTTGATGGCATCGCGCTGCGCGAACAGCTCGGCGAAGCGTCGGATTGGGACAAGCGCTTCGACATTGCCGAGGGGTTCATCGCAGGCCGCCTCGCGGACGCGCATGCGCTTTCGCCCGAAATCGCCTGGGCCTACCGAACGGTCATCGCATCGGGCGGCCGCACCCGCATTTCGGCGCTCGCCAGCGAGATCGGCTGGAGCCGCAAGCATCTGGCGGCGAAATTCACCGACGCGATCGGCATCGGCCCGAAGACATTGTCACGCATCGTGCGCTTCAACCGCGCGCTGTCGCTGTCGAAGCGGCAGGACGACAACTGGGCCGGCATTGCCGCCGATTGCGGCTACGCCGACCAGGCGCATCTGGTGCGCGAATTCCGTCAGCTTGCCGGCGAAACGCCGTCCGGGCTCGCCGCGCGGATCTAAGCCTCAGGCGAGGTAACATTTCTTCAAGACGTGGAAACCGCCTTCGCACAGACTGGCATTCATTCAACCGGCACAGGGATATTGTCATGCCAGCAACAAACGAAGCACCCCGTCTCTATCCAGCCCTGCGATACAGGAACGCCGCTAGGATGATCGACTGGCTCAGCGAGGCCTTCGGCTTCGAACTGCGCTCCCGTTATGGCGATGGCGACATCGTTCACCACGCGGAACTGACCTTTGGGTCCTCGATGATCATGCTCGGCACCGCGCGCGACGACGATTACGGCAAGATGGTCGGCGAGCCCGGCGGTGGCGGCGGCAAGTCCATCTACATCGCCGTCGATGATGCCGATGCCGCCTATGCCAAGGCGAAGAAGGCCGGCGCCAGGATCACCCAGGAACTGGTCGACCGCGACTATGGCAGTCGCGAGTTCATCTGCCTCGACCCCGAAGGCAATGTCTGGTCCTTCGGCACCTACTGGCCGAAGGCGGGCGAGAAGGCGTAGTTGCTATCCGCGCCGGCATTTGCGGCTGGCGAAAACGCCTGAACTTCGTCATCCACGGGCGGAGCGGGAGCGAAGCGGACGCGAAGACCCGAGGATGACGATGCGACGGAAGCTTTCGCTAATGGCAAGCGTATGCGCATCGACGGGAGGACCTACCGCGCCAGCCCGAAAAGCGCATCGCAGTCGAGATGCTTCTCCAGCTCGGCCGCGACCTCGTCCAGCGCCTTCTCGACCTCGGCGCGATAGTCGATGCCCCCATCCTTGACCCCGAGGCTCGCAAGGTAGGCCGCGCGAAAAGCGTCCGCTGCAAACAGCCCATGCAGATAGGTGCCGATAACCTTGCCATCGGCGGAGACCGCGCCGTCCTCGAAGCCGTTGATGATCGCCGAAGGCCGCGCCGTGTCCGGGCCGGTGGTGCGGCCGAGATGGATCTCGTAGCCTTCGAGCGGCAGGCCGAACTGCACCGAATGAGCGCTCGAGTTGCGCACCGTTTTTTCCGGTTCCATCACCGTCTCGATGTCGAGCAGGCCAAGGCCCTCCGTCTCGATGACGCTGCCTTCGATGCCATTGGGGTCGCGAACCTTGCGGCCGATCATCTGATATCCGCCGCAGATGCCGACGACATGGCCGCCGCGTTTGCGGTGCGCGGCAAGGTCGCGATCCCAGCCATTCTCGCGGAATTTTATCAGATCGCCGATGGTCGATTTCGAGCCCGGAATGACCACCAGCCCGGCATCTTCCGGCAGCGGCTTTCCCGGCGGCACGAACACCACCTCGACCTGCGGCTCGGCCTTGAGCGGATCGAGATCGTCGAAATTGGCGATCCGCGCCAGCATCGGCACCGCCACCTTCAGTGCCCGCCTTTCGCCCGAGGCAAGGCGCTCGAGCACAACCGAATCTTCGGACGGCAGCCTTGCCGCGGACTTCAGCCAGGGCACGACGCCGAAACAGCGCCAGCCGGTAAACTTGCCGATGGCACTGACCCCATCGTCGAATAGCGAGACATCGCCGCGGAACTTGTTGATGAGATAGCCAGCGATCATGCGCCGGTCTTCCTCCGGCAGGATCAGATGCGTGCCGGCGACGGAAGCAATGACGCCGCCGCGGTCGATGTCGCCGATAAGCACCACCGGGACGTTGGTACGCGTGGCAAAGCCCATATTGGCGATGTCGCGGCTTCTAAGGTTGATCTCGGCCGGCGAGCCGGCGCCCTCGACGATGACGAGGTCGGCGTCCTCGCCGACCTTCGCCCAGGAATCGAGCACCGCATCCATCAGCCTTGCCTTCATCGCCTGATAGTCGCGCGCCCGCGCCTCGCCAAAAACCTTGCCCTGCACCACCACTTGCGAGCCGATGTCGCTTTGCGGCTTGAGCAGCACCGGGTTCATGTGCACGGTCGGCCTCACCCCGCAGGCCAGCGCCTGCAGCCACTGCCCGCGGCCGATCTCGCCGCCGCCGGTCTTGTTGTTGCCGGGGATGTCGGCGACGGCGGCGTTGTTGGACATGTTCTGCGGCTTGAACGGCCTGACCTTCAGTCCGCGTTTTTTTGCTGCCCGGCAGAGCCCCGCCACAAGCACCGTCTTGCCGACATCCGAGCCAGTGCCTTGCAGCATGATCGCCCTCGCCATCAGCCCCTGCCCTCCGAGCCGATGATCGATTTCTGCGCGAGCGGTCCACCTCGCCAGATATAGAGCGCCATCAATGGCTCCTTGCCGGTACGCATGGCGTGATTGACGTTGGACGCATGGTGGATGATTTCGCCCGCCGCTCGAACCCGAAAGCCGGCCTCGCCCATGCGCCACTCGGTGCCGCCGGTCAGCGGAATGTAGATCTCCTCGGCGGTGTGGTGATGGTCTGGGTAGACACTGTCGGGCCCGAGGATCAGCAGGCCGCCGGCGACCTCGTCATTGACGAAATGCCCCCGCGTGCCGAACACCTCCAGCCAGCCGTAATTGTCGATGAAGAGCTGTCCGAAATCGGCAGCGGTATAAGTCTGCCCCCAGCACAGCTCGTTGCGATGGTCCGCGATGAACCGCGTCAGCGGCCCGGCGTCCCGCGGCGCAAGCTCCGCAATCCGATCGAGATGGCGAAGGCAACGAAGCGCACGTGGTTCGCGCGAACGAGAGGGCATGTGCCAATCGATGCGCGCGACGGCGTCCGCAACCAGATCGCTGTCGATGCCGGCGAGATAGAAGTGGAACCGGTCCAGCAGCTGATCGAAAATTGTCGGCACGCAAGACTCCGTTGATCAATCCATGCACAGCCGGTCCGCGGCGGGCTGGGTTGCGCGGCGGCATCATTGGTCTAGATTGATCGCTGCGCAAAGCCAAAAACGACAGGCCACAAGGCCTGAAACGACAGGGAGCACGCCATGGACGCGGCAGTCGATGCGGGCACTGGCCAATTCGAACTCACCGAGCAACAGCGCGCCATAAAGGAGATGGCTGAGGCCTTCGCGGCCGATCGGGTCGCGCCGAACGCGCTCGACTGGGACCGGGCAAAGCACTTTCCGGCCGACGTGATCCGCGAGACAGGGCCGCTCGGCCTGGGCGGCATCTATGTCCGCGACGATGTCGGCGGCTCGGCGCTCGGTCGGCTCGATGCGGTGCTGATCTTCGAGGCGCTGGCGCATGCCGATCCGGCCTTCTCCTCCTTCATCTCCATCCACAATATGGCGGCCTCGATGATTGACCGCTTCGGCAGCGACGAGCAGCGCCGGCGCTTCCTGCCGAAGCTGACCACGATGGAATGGCTGGCGAGCTATTGCCTGACCGAGCCCGGCTCCGGCTCGGATGCCGCCGCCTTGAAGACGAGAGCGGTGAGGAGCGGCGGCGACTATGTCTTGAACGGCGCCAAGCAGTTCATCTCGGGGGCTGGCGACAGCGACCTCTATGTCGTCATGGCGCGCACCGGCGGCGACGGGCCCAAAGGCATTTCGACCCTGGTGGTGCCCAAGGATGCGCCCGGCCTCTCCTTCGGCGCCAATGAGCATAAGATGGGTTGGCATATGCAGTCGACCCGCCAGGTCATCTTCGAGGATTGCAAGGTGCCGGTCGAGAACCTGCTTGCCACCGAAGGCGCGGGCTTCGGCATCGCCATGGCCGGGCTCGACGGCGGCCGGCTCAACATCGCCGCCTGCTCGCTGGGCGGCGCGCAGTCGGCGCTCGACAAGTCGCTCGCCTACACGAGCGAGCGCAAGGCCTTCGGATCGAAGATCAACCAGTTCCAGGCCCTGCAGTTCAGGCTGGCCGACATGGAAACGGAGCTGCAGGCGGCCCGCATCTTCCTCTATGCCGCCGCCTCGAAGCTCGATCGCAAGGCGCCGGATGCCGGCAAATGGTCGGCGATGGCCAAGCGCTTCGTCACCGACATCGGCTTCGACATCGCCAACGAGGCGCTGCAGTTGCATGGCGGCTACGGCTATCTGCACGATTACGGCATCGAGAAGCTGGTGCGTGATCTGCGCGTCCACCAGATCCTCGAAGGCACCAACGAGATCATGCGTGTCATCATCGCGCGAACGCTGATCGGCCGCTGAAGCAGCAAATTTCGGGAGACAACGATGGCAACGATCGCGTTCATCGGCCTTGGCAATATGGGCAACCCAATGGCTGCCAACCTCGTAAAGGCGGGGTATGCGGTGCAAGGCTTCGACCTCGTGCCGGAGAACCTCACGATCGCAAAAGAGCATGGCGTCACCGTCATGGCCAATGCCGTCGCCGCGGTGAAGGACGCCGACGTGGTGATCACCATGCTTCCCGCCGGCAAGCATGTGTTGTCGGTCTACGAGGACATCGCGCCCAAGGCGAAGAAAGGCGCCTTGCTGATCGATTCCTCGACCATCGATGTCGAATCGGCACGCAAGGCTCACGCCATTGCCGCCAGGCACGGCTTGCCTTCGATCGACGCGCCTGTGTCCGGCGGCACCGGCGGCGCCACCGCCGGCACGCTCACTTTCATGGCCGGCGGGTCGGATGCAGCATTCGCCTCTGCCGAACCGATCCTGAAGCCGATGGCCGGCCGCATCGTTCATTGCGGCGGTGACGGCGCCGGCCAGGCCGCCAAGATCTGCAACAACATGATTCTCGGCATTTCGATGATCGGCGTCGCCGAAGCCTTTGTGCTCGCCGAGAAACTCGGCCTGTCGCACCAGGCGCTGTTCGACGTCGCCTCCACCTCCTCCGGCCAGTGCTGGTCACTGACCACTTACTGCCCGGTGCCCGGCCCTGTTCCGGCGTCGCCCGCCAACCGCGACTACAAGCCGGGTTTTGCTGCCGCCCTCATGCTCAAGGACCTGAAATTGTCGCAGGAAGCCGCGCAAAGCGCCGGCGCGGTGACGCCTCTGGGCGCCGAGGCGACGCAGCTCTACGCGCTGTTCAATGCGCAGGGCAACGCAGGCGCCGACTTTTCCGGCATCATAAATTTCCTGCGCGGCGATCAAACCTAAGCAGCTGCTTGCAAAGGGTTATTAGCAAATTTTTTCGACAGAAATCCGGCAAATTTAGATTTGCTTAAGGTCTCGCTAACTCACCGGTAACGATGTGCCTTTAAAACGGACTGCGAGGCGGACATCGCAACCGCCCGGCGCTCCGGATCAGGTCTCGCGTACCGGAGCCCGTAAGTTTCGCAGGTCTCGAGTAGCGAAACGCCATGCGTATCTGGCAAAGCCGCGTTCCCTTCTGGGACGCGGTTTTTGCGTCTGGGCAAGGCTTCGCTGCAGATTCGGGTCGCCGGGCACCCTCCAGCAAGGGCGCCCGGCTGTGTTTTCTCAGCGCTTCCGCAAATCCGCCTCCGCAAGGTCGAGCGCCTTGGCGATGCGCTCGCAGGCCATGTCGATGGTGTCGCGCGTCCAGATCAGCGGCGGCGACAGTATCATCGTGTCGCCGGTGGCGCGCAGCATCATGCCCTGCGAGATCGCGTGATCGCGCACGACGACCGCCGCACTTCCCGACGGCAGGTATCGTTCCTTGGTCGCCTTGTCCTTGACGATCTCTATCGCACCCATAAGACCGATCGAGCGCACCTCGCCGACCAGCCTGTGGCCGGCGATGCGCTCCTGCAGCGCCTGCGCGAAATAGGGACCGGTGTCGGTCCTGACGCGCTCGACCAGACCTTCCCGTTCAATGATCTCGAGGTTCTTCAGGGCCACCGCGCACGCGACCGGGTGACCGGAATAGGTGTAGCCGTGGTAGAACTCGCCGCCCTTTTCGACGAGCGTCCTGCTGATGCGGTCGCCGACCAGGAGCGCCGACAGCGGCTGGTAGCCGGAGGTCAGCGCCTTGGCGGTGGTGATGGTGTCGGGCTCAACGTCGAAGGTCTGCGCCGCGAACCATTCGCCGGTGCGGCCATAGCCGGTAATCACCTCGTCGAGCATCAAGAGCACGTCGTATTTGCGGCAGATGCGCTGCACCTCCGGCCAGTAGCTGATCGGCGGGATTTTCACACCGCCCGCACCCATCACCGGCTCGCCGATAAAGGCGGCGACCTTGTCGGCGCCGGCTTCGAGGATGGCGTCCTCGACGGCCTTGGCGGCGCGCAGGCCGAAATCATGGTCGCTTTCGCCGGGCAGCGCGACCTCATAGGCATAGGGCATCATCACATGGACGATGTTCGGCACCGCGCCGCCGAGTTGCTTGTGCATCGGCTCCATGCCGCCGAGCGAGGTGCCGGCGATCGTCGAGCCGTGATAGGCCATCTTGCGCGAGATGATCCGGTTCTTCTCAGGCTTGCCTTCGAGCGCCCAATAGTGGCGCACGAGCCGCAGCGCTGTGTCGTTGGCCTCGGAGCCGGACGAGCCGTAGAAGACCTGACCGACATGCTCCGGCGCCAGTTCCGCCAGCTTCTGCGACAGCAGCACCGGTGTAGGCGTCGAACACTTGAAGAAGGAGTTGTAGTAGGGCAGCTCCTTCATCTGGGCGTAGGCGGCCTCCGCGAGTTCGTCGCGGCCGTAGCCGACATTGACGCACCAGAGGCCCGCCATGCCGTCGAGGATTTCCGTTCCGTCGGAATCATAGATGAACGGCCCTTTGGCGTGGGTGATGATGCGAGAGCCCGCTTCACGCAGTTCCTTATGGTCGGTGAAGGGATGGAGGTGATGCGCGGCATCGATCTGCTGAAGCTGCTTCAGCGAATAGTTCTGATAAGTCATGGGTTTGTCTTTCCTCTTGAATCAATCCGGCGGTGGCCGGGGCGGATTCGTCAGAGGAAACGGGGCGGCGAATAGCCGATGCGGGCGCACAGCCGCAAAAGCTCGGCGCGCAGCGTGCGCGGTGACGGCGTCACCGCGACCCCAAAGGCGCCTGATGTGCTGATGCGGACCATGGCGGCACCTTAAGCCGCCAACGGCCAGCAATTCAAGCTGGACCGGCAAGCGTGCGCTGCAGAAAGACGTAGCGCATCGCCGTTTGCGCGGCCTGGGGCCGGCGATCGCCGCGCCCGCCATGGCCGCCTTCGGTCTCCTCGAAGAACAGCGTCTTGCCGTGACCGGCGGCCTGGAGCCGCGCCGCCATCTTGCGCGCATGCCCCGGATGGACGCGGTCGTCCGCGGTCGAGGTCATCAGCAGCACCGGCGGATAAACGGCACTGGTCGCCACACGCTGATAGGGTGAATAGGCGGCGAGCCATGCAGCCTCCTCCGGCTTTGACGGATCGCCATATTCCGCCATCCACGAGGCACCGGGCGGCAGTTCGGTGTAGCGCAGCATGTCGAGCAGCGGCACGTCGATGATGACGGCGCCGAACAGTTCCGGACGCTGCGTCAGCGAGACGCCGGTCAGCAGGCCGCCATTCGAGCCGCCCTGGATGCCGAGTTGTGCCGCCGTGGTGATGCCGCGCCTGACCACATCCTCGGCGACCGCGGCGAAATCATCGAACGCTTTCTGGCGCTTGCCCTTGAGCGCCGCCTGATGCCACGCCGGGCCGAACTCGCCGCCGCCGCGGATATTGGCCTGCACATAGGCATTGCCCTTGTCCAGCCAGAGCCTGCCGCGGATACCGGCATAGCCGGGCAAGAGCGGTACTTCGAAGCCGCCATAGCCATAGAGCAGCGCCGGCACCGGTCCCGTCTGGTCGCGCCGCCTGACGACGAAATACGGGATCATCGTACCGTCCTTCGAGCGCGCCTCGAACTGCTCCGAAACATAGGGCGATGCATCGAAGCGCGCCGGCTGCGATTTCACGGTTTGAAGCGAGTCGCCATTGTCGTCCGACCAAATGATCGAGCTCGGCGTCAGGAAATCGGTGAAGGAGAAGGAGACGCTGGAGCCGAAATGCTCGGCATGGCTGATGCCGACATTGCCCTTGTCGGGCAGGTCGACCGGCTTCACCGACCAGCCATTGCCGGTGCGGTCGTAAACGACGACCTTGCCGCGCACATTGTCCATCAGGTTGATGAACAGCCGGTCCTGCGTCCTCGCGAGACCTGCGATTGAAACGCGGGGCTCCGGTTTGAGCAGCGTCTCGACCGGTTCGAACGAACCGGTTTCAATCCAGCGGTCGAAATCCACGGAATAGAGCCCATCCGGCAGGCAGCGCGTGCCGTCCGGCGCCGTCCACGGACTGCGGACGCCAAAGACCAGCTGTCCCTTGAAGATCGCGGTGTCGGTCGCGTCGTCGGGCAGCGGGATGCGCCGGTTCTCGCCCGAAGCCAGCCGAAGGAAACTGTGCGAGGTGAAGAAGTCGATGGTCTTGCCGAGCATGACATGTTTCTTGTCGCCATCGAACTCCACGCCGCCGCCGACCGCGAGATGATTTTTTTCGCCCTCGAAGATCGACGTTGCCTTCTCCAGCTTCGTGCCGCGCCGCCAGAGCTTGATCACCCGCGGATAGCCTGACTGAGTTTTGTCCTCGTCCTCGAAAGCCGCCGAGACGATCACCGTAACCCTGTCCAGCCAGGAAAAGCCCGACTTCGAAGCCGGTGCCCGAAACCCGTCCTCGACGAAGGATTTGGTCGCAATGTCGAACTCGCGCATCTCGCTGGCGTCGCCGCCGTCCGGCGACATGAACAGCAGGCAGCGGTCGAAATCGGGATAGAGCCGGCTCGCGCCGCCGAACACCCATTTCACGCCTTCCTTGGCCGAGAGCTGATCGAAATCGAGAATCGTTTCCCATTCCGGCTTGTCGGTCTTGTAGGAGGCGACCGTCGTGCGGCGCCACAAGCCCAGCGCGTTGGTCTTGTCCTGCCAAAAATTGTAGACGTAACCGGCGAGCGCCGAACCGACCGGGATATTGTCCTCGGCCGTCATCAGGTCGAGCGCGGTCTCGAATGCCGCCTGATAGGATGGATCGCCCTGCAGTTCGGCGACAGTCGTCGCATTCTGGCGATGGACCCAGTCGAGCGCTTCCTTGCCGTTGCGATCCTCCAGCCACAGGAAAGGATCCTCGACCGGCAATTCAGGCTGGGTTTGGGTCATCGGGCTGGTCATGCGGGTCTCCGGGTCTCGCGGTCCTGCCTACATCGCGTTCGCCGCGCCAACATTCAAGGGCAGCGCTGCCTGCGCTCAGCCAGCCGGCCCTACACCACCTGCCGGCGAATGATGGTGGCGACAGCCAGCGCCGCGCAGATCGCGCCGAGCGTCACCGGAAGCCCCGCGGCGCCGATCAGGTCCATCACGCCGCCGGTCAGCGGCGGCACGAGGATGCCACCGACGCCCCACATCAAGGAGAAGGCCGCATTGCCCGCGACCAGCGCCGAGCCGGTAAAACGCTCGCCGAGCTCGATGATCGACATCGTGTAGATCCCGTAGGACACCGCGCCCCAGATGAAGACGCAAGGCCAGATCAGCGGCGTCTCGATGAGCGCCGGCAAGAGCGCGCAGCCAAGAACCGTCACCGAGACACAGCCGAAGCGCACGAGGCGCGCTGTCAGTCTTTCGGCGAGCAGGCCGAGCGGCACCTGCATGGCGATGTTGCCGGCGATCATCGTCGACAGCAGCGCCGACATGCGCGTCTCGGGAATGCCGAAGTGGGTGCCATAGACGGGAAGCAGCGCCAGCACCGACTGCTCGAAACCGGCGGCGGCGACGACCGCCGACAGGAGCAGCCAGGCGAGCGGCATGAAGCCGAGCACCGAAACTTTTTCGCCTGCCTCGTCGACCTTGGGCAGGCGTTTCACCACGACCGCCAGGCAGGCGCCGCAGAAAAGAAAAGCAAAGATGCCGACCAGAAAAGGCGGCCAACCCTCCGTGCCGACCGCCAGCAGGCAGAGCGGCCCGGCCGCGAACCCAGCCGAGATGATGGTCGAATAGATGCCCATGACGCGCCCGCGCCGCGACGGCGGCGCCAGCGCGATCACCCAGATTTCGCTGAGCACATAAAGCGGGTTGGTGACCACGCCGACCAGGAAGCGCAGTGGGAACCACAAATAGACGTCCTGCGTCCAGCCGATCAGCGCCAGCACCAGTGCCGAGAGCCCGGCGCAGGTGAGCGCAGTGCGCCCTGCTCCGAACCGGCGCGCCAGCCCCGGGATCAGTGGCGAGGATAGGATGAAGCCGACCGGCGTCATTGCCGCCGACAGGCCGATCACCGCCGGCGACACACCCTGACGCTGCAGGATGAAGCTCAGCAGCGGATAGGAAAGCCCCTGCGCGATGGCGAACACCGACACGGTCGCGATCACGCCGGTAATCGCGGCCCACTGCACCGTCTCGCCGGTCTCTGATTTCGCCAGAGCCATCATTCCTGCTCCATTCAACGGAGGCTTAGCCGCTGCCGGCGACAGCCGTAACGGCCAACTGACGGCAAGGGCGCATGTTCCAGCCAATCCTTGTCAGGAACGCCGGCAGGGAATGCTTTGGCGGCGGCAATTCGGCGGGCCAATCTGCCCTTCCGTCATGTCGCTTCCCTCGCCCTAGTGGTCGCCGCCTCCTTACCGGCAGCATTGCCGCCGGTCCATTATGCCGACCACTTTCGCATCCCCACGAGGCCTCTCATGACTGCCGCCATTCATCCCGCCGAACCGGCATTGGCATCCGATCGCGCCCGCCGCGGCGGCCGTGCTGGCAAACGCGCCGGCGGATCGGCAGCCTTCGAGCAGCCGCCGTTCCGGCAGCTTAAGAACCCGCTGGTGCCCACCAGGCTGGTGTCCGACGACGAACTGGAATCGATCCACCTCGCCTCGCTGCGCGTTTTGAAGGAGATCGGCGTCGACGTGCTGCATGACGAAGCCCGCCGCATCATGAAGGCGCATGGCGCCGACGTTCGCGAAGGCAGCGAGCGCGTTCGCTTCGATAGCGACATGATCCTCGAGCTCATCGCGCACTGTCCGCCGGAGTTCACGCTGCACGCCCGCAACCCGGCGCACAATCTGCGCTTTGGCGGCAACAACGTCATCCTGTCGATGATGGCCTCGGCGCCGAACTGCTCCGACCTCGACCGCGGCCGCCGCCCCGGCAACCAGGTCGACTACCGCAATTTCCTGCGCCTGGCGCAGATGCACAACATCCTGCAGTGCACCGGCGGCTATCCGGTCGAGCCGATCGATATCCATCCCTCGGTCCGGCATCTCGAATGCATCCGCGACCTCGCCACGCTGACCGACAAGGTCTTCCACATCTATTCGCTCGGCAAGGAACGCAATGTCGACGGCATCGAGATCGCCCGCATCGCGCGCGGCGTCAGCCGCGAGCAGCTGATGGAGGAGCCGTCGGTCTTCACCATCATCAACACCAATTCGCCGCTCAAGCTCGACGTGCCGATGATGGAAGGCATCATCCAAATGGCCAGCATGGGCCAGGCGGTGATCGTCACGCCGTTCACACTCTCCGGCGCCATGGCGCCCGTCACCATCGCCGGCGCGCTGGTGCAGCAGAATGCCGAGGCGCTTTCCGGCATCGCCTTTGCCCAGATGGTGAAGAAAGGCGCGCCGGTCGGCTATGGCGGCTTCACCTCCAATGTCGACATGAAGTCGGGCGCACCGGCCTTCGGCACGCCCGAATACATGAAGGCGCAGCTCGCCGGCGGCCAGCTCGCCCGCCGTTACAATATCCCTTACCGGACCTCCAACACCTGCGCCGCCAACGCGGTCGACGCTCAGGCCGCCTATGAAAGCGTCTTTTCGCTCTGGGGCGCCATCCAGGGCGGCGGCAATCTGATGATGCACGGCGCCGGCTGGCTGGAAGGCGGCCTGCGCTGCTCCTACGAAAAGACCATCCTCGACATCGACCTCCTGCAGATGGTGGCCGAATTTCTCACCCCGCTTGATCTCTCCGAAGACGCGCTCGGCTTCGACGCCATCCAGTCGGTCGGCCCGGGCGGCCATTTCTTCGGCACCCAGCACACGCAGGAGCGCTACAAGACCGCCTTCTACTCGCCGATCGTCTCCGACTGGCGCAATTTCGAGACCTGGACCGAGGCGGGCTCGCCGACGGCGCTGGAACGCACCAACAAGGTGTGGAAGGAGCGCCTCGCGGCCTACGAAGAGCCTTATATGGACCCGGCCATCCGCGAGGAGCTCAACGACTTCGTCGAGAAGCGCCGCGCCGAAGGCGGCGCGCCGACCGATTTTTGATCTTTCACGCCCCGCTCACTCGATTCAGTCTCTGCAAAAACGGACCTATCTTCATGAAATCCCACGTTAAAGCGGTTGTCATCGGCGGCGGTGTCGTCGGCTGCTCGGTGCTCTACCACCTCGCCAAGGCCGGCTGGACCGACATCATGCTGATCGAGCGCTCGGAGCTGACCTCCGGCTCGTCCTGGCACGCGGCGGGCGGCTTCCACACGCTGAACGGCGACCCGAACGTCGCCAAGCTGCAGGCCTATACCGTCCAGCTCTACAAGGAGATCGAGGAGCTTTCCGGCCAGTCCTGCTCGCTGCATCTGACCGGCGGCGTGATGATGGCCGATACCCCCGAGCGCATGGACTTCCTGCGGCTCGCCCACGCCAAGGGCCGCTATCTCGGCATGGATACCGAGCTGATCACGCCGTCGGAAGCCAAGGCGATGTTCCCGCTGATGGACGAGAAGAATTTCGTCGGCGCCATGTGGGATCCCGTCGAAGGCCATCTCGACCCCTCCGGCACGACCCACGCCTACGCCAAGGCCGCGCGAAAACTCGGCGCCGAGATCGTGCTGCGCAACCGCGTCGTCGAGCTGACGCAAGAAGCCGACGGCACCTGGAACGTCGTCACCGAGCAAGGCACCGTGAAAGCCGAGCATGTCGTCAATTGCGGCGGCCTGTGGGCGCGCGAGATCGGCCGCATGGTCGGCGTCGAGCTGCCGGTGCTGGCGATGGAGCACATGTACCTGCTCACCGAGCCGATGCCGGAGGTCGAGGAATTCAACAGGTCGACCGGCCGCGAGATGATCGGCGTGCTTGACTTCAAGGGCGAGATCTACACCCGCCAGGAGCGCAACGGCATCCTGCTCGGCACCTATGAAAAAGCCTGCAAGCCATGGTCGCCGGTCAACACGCCCTGGGATTTCGGTCATGAACTCTTGCCACCCGACATCGACCGCATCGCGCCGTCGCTGGAGATCGGCTTCAAGCATTTCCCCGGCATCGAGAAGGCCGGCATCAAGCAGATCATCAACGGCCCCTTCACCTTCGCGCTCGACGGCAACCCGCTGGTCGGCCCAGTCCAGGGCCTGACCAACTTCTGGTGCGCCTGCGCCGTCATGGCCGGCTTCAGCCAGGGCGGCGGCGTCGGCCTGGCGCTGTCCAACTGGATGGTGCACGGCGATCCGGGCTTCGACGTCTGGGGCATGGATGTCGCCCGCTTCGGCGAATGGGCGACGCTGCGCTACACCAACGCCAAGGTGCGCGAGAATTATTCGCGGCGCTTCTCGATCCGCTTCCCGAACGAGGAACTGCCGGCCGCCCGGCCGGCGCAGACGACGCCGCTCTACGACACGATGCTCGCCAACAATGCGGTCATGGGCGACTCGTGGGGACTGGAAACCCCGCTCTGGTTCGCGCCCAAGGGCACCGAGCCAAAGGACATCGTCTCCTTCCACCGCTCGAACGATTTCGGCCCGATCGGCGAGGAAGTTCGCGCGACGCGCGAACGGGTCGGCGTCACCGAGATCGCCAACTTTGCCAAGTACGAAGTTTCCGGGCCGGGCGCCGAGGATTTCCTCAACCGGCTGATGACCAACCGGATGCCGAAGACCGGCCGCATTGTGCTCACCCCGATGGTCAACGAGTTCGGCAGGCTGATCGGCGACTTCACCATCGCCAAGACCGGTGAGGACCGTTTCATGATCTGGGGCTCTTCGGCCGCGCAGAAATACCATATGCGCTGGTTCGAGAAGCACCTGCCCAAGGATGGTTCTGTGCGCATCCACCGCTTTGACCAGACGCTGGTCGGCCTGTCGATCGCCGGACCGAGCGCGCGGAATTTGCTGCAGAAACTTGCGGACGTCGACGTCTCGACCAAGGCCTTCCGCTTCATGGACTTCCGCGAGATGGCGGTCGGCGGCGCGCCCTGCATGGTCAACCGCATCACCTATACCGGCGACCTCGGCTACGAGATCTGGATGGCCCCCGCCTATCAGCGCCTCGTCTACAAGGCGATCAAGGAAGCAGGCGAGGAATTCGGCCTCGTCGATTTCGGCATGCGCGCGCTGCTGTCGATGCGTCTCGAAAAGAACTTCCCAACCTGGTTCCGCGAGTTGCGTCCGATCTACGGGCCGTTCGAAGGCTCGATGGACCGCTTCATCAAGCTGGAGAAGAACGACTTCATTGGCCGCGAGGCGGCTGCCAGGGAGCAGGCGCAAGGGCCGAAGCTGCGCCGCGTCTCCTTCATCGTCGATGCTGCCGACGCCGACGTGATGGGCGACGAGCCGATCTGGGCCAAGGTCAGCAAGGATTACGGCACGGTGGAGAAGCCGCATGGCTACGGCGCGCCGCGCTTCGACGAGACGGGCAAGGAAGTGCGCGGCTCCGAAGCCGCCGAAGGCGCTTCGGCCGTGCGCGGTATCGTCGATGGCGAGTGGCGCGTTGTCGGCTGGGTGACTTCGGGCGGCTATGCGCATTACGTGCAAAAGTCGATGGCGCAGGGCTATGTGCCGGCGGCCCTTGCCGAGGACGAGAGCGCCGGCCTGTTCGAAATCGAGATCCTCGGCCACCGCCGCCCGGCCCGCATCAACGTCGAGCCGCCCTTCGACCCGAGCGGCGAGAAGATGCGCACCTGATTCCAGGAAGCCGTAATGTACCGCTTTCGGATCGTGTTGGTGGCCGGCTATATAGCAACCGGCCACCAACGCATCAGATGAGAAGACGACCCTTGCGGCAGCTGGAGAAATGGACCGACTGGCTCTGCGATGAACGGGTCGGCCCTTTCAGTGCCGCAATCGCGTTTGCACTTGCCTATTGCCTGGTCCAGATCGTGGTGATGCCGCTTTCGTCCCATTTCGTGGGCACCGGCGTCGGCGTCGACGATTCCGAACAGTTGATGGCGATGCGCTTCCTCGCGGCCGGCTATGGCGGCTCGCAGCCGCCTTTATACACCTGGTTCGGCATCCTCACGGCCTCGCTGGTTGGAACCAGCATTCTCGCGCTCAAGATCGTCAAATACACGCTGCTGGCCGGTGGATTGGTCGCGTCCTTCGCCACAGTGCGCCGCCTGGGCTATTCAGCCCGCGCGGCGACCACCGCCATGTTCGGCCTGCTGCTGTTTCCACAGATCGTATGGGAGATGCAGCATGCCCTCACCCACTCGGTCGCGGTTTTTTGCTTTTCATCGCTGCTGCTCCTGGCAGTCGCCGAGTTGCAGAAACGGCGCTCGACTACCGCGTATGTGCTGCTTGGCTTGGCGACGGCCGCCGCAATGCTGTCGAAATACAATGAGGTGATCTTTCTCGCTGCGCTGTTCCTTGCGGCGCTGTCCGTCCGCGAAACACGTGAGGCGATCTTCGATCGCCGTTTCCTGATCAGTGTGGTTGTGGCGATCCTTGCCTGCCTCCCCACATTCTACTGGAGCCTCACGCATCTCGGAGACCTGCTGGCGCACAGCGGTGGCCTGGGCGTCGCCGAAGGGGGCAGCGCGGCAAAGACCCTGTCTCGCGGCGTCCGCGGCTTGGGCAATGCGATGCTCAATTTCGCCGGGCTGCCGGCCACGATCTTTGCCGTCGCGTTTTTCCTGGCGCGCAAGCAATCCGCTCCACCGCCCGAGGCCGCACCGTGGCCAGAGACGCTGGTCTGGCGGGCGATAGCCTTCGCCTTGCTGATCACGCTCGTGGTGGTGCTGGCGGGCGGCATCACACAGTTTCGCGATCGCTGGATGCTGCCCGTATTCGTGCTGTTGCCGGTCGCCATTGCCATGCGGCTGGACGCGATGGGGGAAAGGGGCAGGAAGACGCAGGCGACAATCGTCTTCGTCGGCGCCGTGATGGCCATCCTCGTGCTTCCGGTAAGCTGGTACATGCAGGTCCACGGCGGCGATAACCGCGGCAGCATCGTGCGCATGGACTACGCTTCGCTCCATCGTCAGCTGACAGCCGACGGACCGGTCGGCACTGTGGTCTCGAGTTGGTTCTGGATCGGCAATCTCCGCCTCGTCGATCCCGATCTCATCGTGCTCGACGACGAGATACCCGATTTCGCCAGATCGATCCGCGAGCCCGCGGTGCTTGTGCTCGCGGATGACGAGGAACCGGCCTCCGTCATCTTCAAAAGGATCACCGAGGCCGGCTATGTGATGGATACCGTCCATCGGCGCATCGCGGTGCCGCAGTTGGGGAGCGCACCGCGCCAGGTCACGATCACCAGGCTGCACAAGATGAAGCCGCAATAGACAGACAGGGGGACCGCATGGACACACAACGTTTCGGCCGCCACCGCAAGATCATGCCGTTCGAACCCGGTTCCGTCGAGGCGCTCCGCGCCGCCTCCCGCGAGAAGGCTGGCGCGCTCAACCAGCACGCTCTGGGCTATGGCGCGGTAGCCGAAGCCGAATGGGCGGCGGCAGGCATTGCCGCTCCCGACCTGCCTGCCATGCGAACCTATCGGCTCGAGCGCATCCGCGCCGAACTCAGGCGCCGCGACTATGCCGGCGCCCTGCTCTACGACCCGGTCAACATCCGCTACGCGACGGATTCGACCAACATGCAGCTCTGGGTCGCGCACAATCCGACCCGCCACTGTTTCGTCGCCACAGAAGGTCCTGTGGTGCTGTTCGACTATTTCTCCTGCGAGCATTTGTCGGATCACGCCGGCGTCGTCGACGAGGTGCGGCCGGCGGTGTCGTGGATGTACCTTTATAGCGGCGAGCTGACCGACAAGAAGGTCCGCCGCTGGGCAGCCGGCATCGCCGAGCTCCTTGCCGAGCACGGCGGCGGCAATCGGCGGATCGCCGTCGACCACATCAACCCGGAAGGCGTCGAAGAGCTTGCCCGCCGCGGCATCACGGTCGGCAATGGCGAGGCGGTGATGGAGAATGCGCGCCTCATAAAGTCGCCCGACGAGATCCTCGCCATGCGCCGCGCCATTGTCGCCTGCGAGGCGGCGATGGGCGAGATGGAAGCGGGGCTGAAGCCGGGCATTTCCGAGAACGAACTCTGGGCGGAACTGCATCGCGGCAACATCGCGCGCGGCGGCGAATGGATCGAGACCCGGCTTCTGTCGTCCGGGCCGCGCACCAACCCCTGGTTCCAGGAATGCTCGTCGCGCATCGTCGAGGACGGCGATCTCGTCGCCTTCGACACCGACCTCATCGGTCCCTATGGATTTTGCGCCGACCTATCGCGCACCTGGCTCTGCGGCGATGGCCGGCCGTCCGACGAGCAGCGTGACCTGTTCCGCATCGCCGCCGACCAGATCGCCCACAACACGGCATTGATGCGGCCGGGCATTTCCTTCCGCGATCTCGTCGAACGCTCCGCCGTGCCGCCTGGAGACTGCTTCCCGGCGCGCTACGGCGTGCTCTACCACGGCGTCGGTCTGGCGGACGAATATCCGACCCTGCCGCATGCCAGCGACTGGACGGACGACACGCCGGATGGCGTCCTGGAACCCGGCATGGTGCTGTGCGTGGAAAGCTATATCGGCAGGCTCGGCGGCCGCGAGGGCGTCAAGATCGAGGAGCAGATCCTCATCACCGAGACCGGCAACGAAAAACTCTCAGCCTACCCGCTCGACGAAAAGCTGCTTGGCAGCTGACCCGTCCAAGCCAAACTCGGCGATGGCCTCGCGCATGGACGCAACGACGTCCGCCGATGTGGCCCTGGCCGAAATAAATGGCAATCCCTTCCGCCTAGTCGTCCAGCCGACCACTTTCACGCGCCGCGCCGCCGGCTCGAATCGCTGCGCCAATGCCCAGCTCTGGCAGTCGATGGCGGCGATATCGGCCCTGCCCTCGGCGATGGCGACGATCGACGACCGGTGGCCGCCGCTTTCGCCGCACGAGGCGAAGACGCCCAGACTTTCGCCGATCGCCTCCAGGTCGCGCGTCAGCCCGAGCAGCCCGGACATCGAATCCGGATTGTTGAAGATGAAGCGCTTGCCGCGGATGAGATCGAGCGGGATGACGGCCTTGCCATCCTCGGGCGAGCCAACCGACCGCCCGCCATCAGCCGGCATCACCAGCGCGCTGGAATAGAGCTCGCCCTGCCCGCCCTCGAACGCGTCATAGCTTGGCTGAGCGACCACCTGCACATGCCTGGCCAGGCCGAGCTCCATCGGCCCCCAGCAGGTCTGGCCGAAAAGCAGCGCCGGGCTCAGCCAGAGCTGGTGAAAATCGAACTCGTCCGGGGGCAATGTCGCGGGGTCGGGCGCTATCAGCTTTCCGGCGCCGTCTTGGATGCCGCCGGACACCGGCGGCAGGTCGCGATTGCTGCGCGCCATTCTTTCCGGCGCGTCGATACCTCTCCGTCGAAAAGCGTCGCGGAGCTGCGCCCATTGCGCGTCGATCTCGCCACGAACTTCCGGCCAGTCATACATCGGCAGAGCCGCAATCAACTTGCTCATGACGAACAGCTTTCAAAACAGGCGGTCATCGGCGCCTGAATTCCGCGGCGATAAAGCAGTCGCGAAAGTTCGAAATTACTCTTTGGGCGGCTCAGCCGGCACCGGAGCCGTGCCAAGTCCACTCACATTACGCGCTCTGATACGCGGTTTGAAGGCGCGGCCGGGTTCGGGCGCGCGGCGCAGCACCGGATGCACCACTGGCTCCTTGGCTTTGAAGGCAAATGATTTGATCAGCGCGAAATAGTTCGGATAGACGTAGCCGTTGTTCATCCGCAGCCATTCTTCGCGGCGATCGCGAAACATCTTCGGCAGTCTGTACCAGGCGACGGTCGGGCTCTTGTGGTGCACGAAATGCAGGTTGTTGTTGAGGAACAGGAAGGAGAGCGGCGACCGCTCGACGATGATCGTGCGGCCCTCCGGGTGTTCCGACCACTGATGCTCGGCATAAGTGCGCACCGAAATCAGGGACTGGCCAAGCCACACCGGCCCCAGGATGTAGAGCCAGAGCGGGATGCCGAAGCCGAAGGTCACGATCGGCACGACCACTGCAAGTCCGACGGCATGCAGCAGCCAGGCTTTGCGGATCGCCTTGTCGCCGGCGGCCATCTGTCTGGCGTCGTCGAGGAAGAAGCCGATCGACGACAGCCAAGGTCCGAGAACGAAGCGGCCGACCATTGTGTTGTTGATCTTGAGCAGGAACTTCATCGCCGGCGGCATTTCCGCATGCATCCAGAGCGCCTGGTAATAGCTTTCCGGATCGTCGAGCGGGTCGGTCAGCCGCTCGTCGGCGTGGTGGCGAAGATGGATCGCCTTGAAACGGCGGAACGGCCAGACCAGCCCGATCGGCAGGACGACGAAGGCTTCGTTGATGCTGGCGTTGCGGGTCGGATGGCCATGCAGCACTTCGTGCATCAGCGAGGATTGCAGGGCCAGTATCAAGGCCAAGGCGACAAGGGCCAGCAGCGAATAGGAAGGCCAAAGCAGGAAGCCGGTGGCAAGCCAGGCGCCATAACAGAACAGTGTGAGGAATACTGTCGGCCATTCCACGGCCGGTGTGCTGCTGTGTCTCTTGCGTATGCCAGTCATGCTATCGACCACTGCCTTCCAGTCGCCGGAACCACTTTGATTCCTGACAGCATTGTGTCAGGAGCCTGTCGTTGTCGCAACGCGACAAAGTGAACAACCTGTTGCGAATGCGCATTTTTGGCTGCAGATGTTATATATTGTAAACAGATTTGGGGATTCATTTGCGCCTGAGCACCTACCCAGCAGGCCTGGGCGCAAATTTTTCCTCCACTGGAAAGGAGCGGCGTGATGGACAAGCGTGATCTGTCGACGGTCTTCCGAGAGCGCCTGAAATTGCTCTTGACACGCTCGGACTTGAACCAGTCGGCCTTCGCGAGCGCCGTCGGCATCGATCGTTCGGCGCTGTCGCAACTCCTGTCGGGCGCCTCGACGCGCCTGCCCCGCGCCGAGACGCTTCTCAACATTGCCGCCGAGTTCAAGGTATCGCTCGACTGGCTGCTGGGCCTTAGCCAGGACGAAGGCGTCACCGGCGAGATTCGCGAAAGCCTCGAGATCGAGGAGGCGCCGGACGGCTTTGACCGCACGCTACTTGCCAAATGGCACGCCGAGGCGGTCGGCACCAAGATCCGCTACGTGCCGGCGGGCATTCCGGACCTCCTGCGCACCGAGGCCCTTGTCGAATACGAGGCCGGCATTACCAACAAGAGCCGCGAGGCGCAGGCCGGCGAAACGCAATACCGCATCGACTACAACAGGCGGCCCGAGACCGACATGGAGGTCTGCATGCCGCGCCATACGCTGGAGATTTTCGCACGCGGGCTCGGCGTCTGGGACCGGTTCCCGGAAGCCGAGCGCCGCCGGCAATTGCTGCACATGGCAACGCTCCTCGACGACCTTTACCCGACCTTCCGCCTGTTCCTCTATGACGGCCGCATGCGCTATTCGATCCCTTATACGATCTTCGGGCCGTACCGCGCCGCAATCTATGTCGGCGATATGTATCTGGTGTTGAACGCCACCCAGCCGGTCCGTACCCTGACCAGCCACTTCGACAATCTGATCCGAGCCGCCGATGTCAACGCGCATGAGGCTGCGAGCTTCACGCAGAAACTGGCCGGCATCTCCTTCACCTCAGGCTCTGTCTGAACGCGGCCGCTATCGCCATGCTGGCATGCGGCGACCAACCTGGCCGACCCGTCCGTTTTAGGAAACTCATGCAAGAGCGGGGGCGCAAATTCATTGACTAGATATAAAGACTTCTTTATATCGTTATTTGAATTCAAGATGCGAAAGCCAGAGCCATGACCGCCACCAATCCGATCGACGCATTGCTTGCCGAAAAAGGCGTGCTGCTGGCCGACGGCGCCACCGGCACCAATTTATTCGCGATGGGACTTGAGGCCGGCGAAGCCCCCGAGCTGCTCAACGAGACGGCGCCCGACACCATCGCCGCGCTGCATCAGAATTTCGTCGATGCCGGCGCTGACATCATCCTGACCAATTCCTTCGGCGGCACCCGTCATCGGCTGAAGCTGCATCACGCTCAGGACCGCGTGCATGACTTGAACAAGCGCGCCGCCGAAATCGCCCGTTCGGTGTCCGACAAGGCAGGCCGCAAGGTGATCGTTGCCGGCTCCGTCGGCCCGACCGGCGAGCTTTTGGTGCCGCTCGGCGCTATGTCCTATGAGGAAGCGGTGGATGCCTTCGCCGAGCAGA
This sequence comes from Mesorhizobium sp. WSM3868, assembly GCF_002294785.1. Classification (NCBI taxonomy): domain Bacteria; kingdom Pseudomonadati; phylum Pseudomonadota; class Alphaproteobacteria; order Hyphomicrobiales; family Phyllobacteriaceae; genus Mesorhizobium; species Mesorhizobium sp. WSM3868. The sequence goes on from NZ_NSGB01000009.1 coordinate 133,013, forward strand.
TCGAGGGCTTGAAGGCCGGCGGAGCCGAAGTCGCCTGGATCGAGACCATGTCGGCGCCGGATGAGATCCGCGCCGCGGCCGAAGCCGCGATCCGCGTCGGCCTGCCCTACACCTATACCGGTTCCTTCGATACGGCCGGCCGCACCATGATGGGGCTGTTGCCCAAGGATATCCACGGCGTTGCGGACGGACTATCGCAGGCTCCGCTTGGGGTGGGCGCCAATTGCGGCGTCGGCGCAGCCGACATCCTGGCCTCACTGCTCGACATGACCGACGCGAAGCCGGAAGCCACCGTGATCGTCAAGGGCAATTGCGGCATTCCGGAATTCCGCGGCAGCGAGATCCACTATTCCGGCACGCCGGAACTGATGGCCGACTATGTCCGGCTGGCAGTCGATGCGGGCGCCAAGATCGTCGGCGGCTGCTGCGGCACCTCGTTCGCTCACCTTGCCGCGATGCGCAAGGCGCTCGACGCGCACACCAAGTCGGCGCGTCCGACGGTCGAGACCATCGTCGAGCGCATCGGGCCGATGCGCAACAAGATAGCGAGCGCTGCCGAGGCAGGCGAAGGCCGTCGCGAACGCCGGCGCAGCCGCGCCTGAAGTTGGCCTGCTCTATTCGCTGTTTTCAGCGTAGCGCGACAGCGCCGTACCGAGATCGGTGGCGGCGCTGTTCTTGCCGTCGGCGCCCATCGTCATCAACGCGCCGGACGCGCGCGGGTCGCTGATCTGTTCCAGCATCACGCGAAAGCGGTCGTTGTTGAGCGCAGAGAGCGCCGTGTCGCGGGCCGCATCGACATTATTCCTGATCCGCGCGGATTCCGCCGACGGAGCGGACGGTGCTCGCGTCTGAAGATTGCCCGCAGTCGGCGTCACGTTCCCGGTGATATGCAATTCCAGCCCCTCACTTCTATCAGCTTTGACTAACAGGAGGGCATTGCGATCAAGTTCCGGAAAAGCCGCGCAATTTAACGATCGGCAAAAGCCGGCAGGTCCTCCGCCGGCTTTTTGTTCCATGGACGGCACCCGCCCTATCTGTTGGTGCCCAGCGACGAGGCTAGCCGCACCAGCGACAGGAATTCCGCCCTGTAGCCGAACGGATCAGCGCCGCGCGCGGCGTTGGCGATCTCCAGGATCCGGTCGTAGCCGAAATTCGCCGTCTGATCCGCGTCGCGCAGCTTCTGCCCGAAAGCCGCGACCGCGACCGAAAAGCGCTGGTCGACGCCGGCTTCATCGAAGGACGGCACCTCGTTGGCCGCGGTCACCGGTGTCGTGATCAGTTTCGAGACATTCTCGTTCGGCAGCTTGTAGCGGATTTTTACGAAGGCATATTCGCCCGCATTGGCAACGCCGCCATTGTCGACCTTCGCCTCGCCATAGCGCAACGGATCGACCTGTTCGGCGCCGCTTCCCTTGGGCGTGACCTCGTAGATCGCAGTCACCGAATGGCCGGAACCGATATCGCCGGCGTCGACGCGGTCATTATTGAAATCCTCGCGCTTGAGCGCCCGCGTCTCATAGCCGACCAGGCGGTATTCCGAGACCTTGGCCGGGTTGAACTCGACTTGGATTTTCACGTCCTTGGCAATGGTGAACAGCGTCGAGGACGCGTCCTCGACCAGCACCTTCTCGGCCTCGGCAAGCGTGTCGATATAGGCGGCCGTGCCATTGCCGTTCTGGGCGATGGTCTGCATCATCTGGTCGTTGAGGTTGCCGCGGCCGAAGCCGAACACCGAGAGAAACACGCCGGTCTTGCGCTCCTTCTCGATCAACCGTTTGAGTTCGTCGTCATCGGTCTGGCCGACGTTGAAATCGCCGTCGGTGGCAAGCATCACGCGGTTGATGCCGTCCTTGACGAAAGACTGCTGCGCAAGTTTGTAGGCTTCCTTGATGCCTGCCTCGCCGGCGGTCGAACCGCCTGGCTCCAGATTGTCTATCGCTGCAAGAATCTTCTGCCTTTCCGCGGCCTTTGTCGGCATCAGCACCGTGCCGGCATTGCCGGCATAGGTGACGATGGAGACGGTGTCGTCGGCCTTGAGCTTGCTGACCAGCAACCGGAACGCCGACTTCAACAGCGGCAGCTTGTCCGGCTCGTCCATCGAACCCGAAACGTCGATCAGGAACACCAGGTTGGCCTTCGGCGCCTCGACCGGCTTCACGTCAAAACCCTTGATCGCAACATGCATCAGCTTGGTGCGCTCGTTCCAGGGCGTCGGCATGACGGTGACGGTCGAATTGAACGGCGTCGCGGCCGAGTCCGGCCCCTTCCAGTCATAGGGGAAGTAGTTGATCATCTCTTCGACCCGCACCGTACCTGGGTCGGGCAGAATACCTTCCTTCAGCGAGCGGCGGACGAAGGAATAGGACGCCGTGTCGACATCGATCGAGAAGGTCGACACCGGATCCTGGGCGGCTTGGTGAACCGGATTGGTCTTGAAGGTCTCGATGCGGTCGCGGTTTTGCTCTTGCGGCTGCATTTGATCGGCCGGCATGGGCGCCGGCTGAACCATCGGCCTGGAACCAGCGACGGCGCCAGCCGGCATCTCTGCAGGCTGCATGGCGGTTGCCGGCGCCTGGGCATCCGCGCGTCCGCCGGCGGCCAGCTGGTCAACCTCCGCAGGTGCAGGCGGCGGCACAGGCAGCGCCTGTGGTGCTTGCTTGGCAAAGTCCTTCAACGCCCCGTAATCCTGCCTGGTCCGATCATCGGATCGGCTCAATTCAGTTTTCGGCGGCGATGCCGGTGCGACCTGCGCCTCGTCTTCGACACGCCTCTCGCTGTCGGCGCCGGTCTTCTTCTCCTTGGCAGGCGCGGCCGCCAGCGGCTCGCTGATCGCGGGCTGGTTCGGTATCGGCTTCTGCGCAACCGGCTTGTCGGCCACCGATTCGGTGACCTTCCCGTTTGAAATAACGGGCGGCTGCTCCCTCAGCATCTCCAAAGCGGCATAGCCGGCGATAGGCAGCGCGACCAGCGCGGTCAGGGCCGGGGTGGCAATGAGTTTCCGTTGCATGATCTCTCTCCAGAGCCTTTGTGCTCGCTCCGTGAGACGAAGACCTGCCGGCGATCCTTGGGGGGCGGTCGAAATTTTTTCGTTCAAGTCGAAGGCCTGCATCGCGGCGGCCAACGCACGCGTTTGCGCTTCGCTGTCCGGCGCCGGAACTGCCAGATTGCGCAGCCTTTCGAGTTCGTTGTCGTCGACCATGGTCACACTTCCCCGGCTGAGCGCATGAGCAGCTTCAGCCGTTTCTTCGCCTCATGGATGTGCCAGGAAACCGTCGCCTCCGAGATCGCCATCACCTCGGCCGCAGCCGCGTGGCTCAACCCTTCGCCATAGACGAGCAGCACCGCGTCGCGCTGCTTGTCCGGCAGCATGCGCACCGCCGCCCACAGCGCCTCGGCCGGGTCCTGGGCTTCCGCCGAGCCCTCCCCCGCGATCAGCGCATACGTGCCGAAGGCCTCGGTCTTGGCGCTGTCGCGGGCGCGCTTGCGCATCATGTCGCGCGAAGCGTTCAGTGTCATGGCGTAGAGCCAAGTCGTGAACGCGCCGTTGCCCTGATAGTCGCGGATTGCCCGGCCGAGCCGCACGCAGACATCCTGGGCGATGTCTTCGGCATCGGCCTTGCGGCCGCACCAGCGATAGGCGGCGCGATAGACGAAACCATAGTGCCTTTCGAGCAGTTTGCCGAAAGCCCCCCTGTCTCCGCCCCTCGCCCGCCCGATCAATTCGGCATCGGAGGCTTCGCTGTCGTCCAGCATCATCGCCGTCATTTGCCTGTTGGACGAAGGCTAATGGCGATTCCTTGGGGCGATGGAAAGATTTTTTTGCGGCAGCCTCCGCACCCTACCCTAAGGTCTCGGCGAACAGCGTGATGAGCCGCTTCCAATGGCGCTCGGCGCCCGCTTCGTCATAGACGCTGTGGTCCTTGACGCACCAGCCATGACCGACGCCGACATAGTTCTCGATCGTGTGGTCGACTTCGGCGACCCTGAGCGCCTCTGCCAGCCGGGCCGATTGCTCCGGCGGAAAGCTGCGGTCCACGCCGGCGACCCCGACGTAGATGCGTGCCTTGATCGACGCCGCCTTCCGGTGCGGGCTGTCGGGCGCGTCGCTTGCCAGATTGCCGCCGTGGAAGCTGGCGGCGGCAGCAATGCGGTCGGGATAGGCCGTGGCGGCATTAAGAGCCCGTGCGCCGCCCATGCAATAGCCGACGACGCCGACCGGCCCGTCTAGGCCTTCGGCAGTGAGCGCATCGAGGAAGGCCACGCTATCGCGGATGGTCATCTCTTGCGTGGTGCCACCGCTCAGCGCCGTCAGTTGAGCCCTGGTCTTATCCTCAGCAAACGCAGTCTTAGGGTCGAACGGTCCATAGGGCACGCTGCGATAGAACAGATCGGGCACCAGCACGGCATAGCCATGCCCTGCGAGGCGTTCGGCCATCTGGTCGAGCGTCGGCCGCGGGCCGAAAATATCCATGTAGAGGATGACGCCGGCCCTGGCCGCCGCCGCCGGTCGGAACAGCCCGGCCTTGGCCTTCCCGTCCCGGGTTTCGATCTCGATCTCTTGCTTGGCCATGCTGCTCTCCGTCGTCTGTCCGCGCGATAGATATCCGGCTGGAGCGGCCCGGCAAGACAATCCCGGAGCCTGGCGTTCAAGATTTCGTGCGGTTGGCCTTCATCTTACAGCCGAGCAAAGGCCGCCATATGAAAGGCCTGCACCTCTGGCGGATAGCGATAGTCCGCCCCGTAGGGACATGCGTTGCGGTCGAGGCAGCCGCTCGTGCGGCACAGGCCGCCTCCGGGGCCGCGCACATGCCCAAGACAGGCTTCATGGGCAAAACCCTGCTCGGAATAGGCATCGACCGGACAGGAATTCATGCAGGGTTTTTCGACGCATGTGTCGCAGAGATGAATCGCTTCTCGAGGTTCGGGGAGGAAAATCTCTTCCTCGAACAGCAGCGCGCCGCGATAGGCATGCCACAACCCATACTGCGGATGCATGAGGATGCCGAGCGGCGACGGCTTCAACCCTTCCGCCCGCATCGCCCATTGCTGGAACGGCAGATAGGGCCTGTCGGAGGGCGACACGGCGCGAGCGCCGAACGCTTGCGCCACCGCGCCGATCACCTCCCGCGACCAGGTGTCGAGCGGGTTGACGATCCCGCTGGCCCGCTGCCCGAGCCAGCGCTGGAAGTGCGGCCAGGGTGCGGCGCCGGCCTGCCCGACCAGGAGGGCGGACTTCGCAGGCGCGCCTGAAAGCCCCGCAGGCACGGCTTCATCACTAGCGAAGCGAAAGCCGCCCCGAAGGATCAGGCCGTGGGCGGCAAGCGCGGCCGCGGTCCCTTCGATCGTGCCGCGCGAAAAAGTCATCCCTTCTTGTCCGGGTCGGAGAACGCGCTCCGCCAGACTTCCTTATGGATGATGTTGGCGACTTTAGCCCGGCCTGACTCGGGCTCCTTTCAAGTGAAGGCGTCGGCCATCGAGGCCTTCTTCCTGTCGATGAAATCCTTCAGTGCCTCGTCGATCGCCGGATCGAGATGCGGTGCCTCGTAGCTTTCCAGCCAGCGGCGGGCGAGCTCGTTGGCGCGCTGCGGCGCTGTCTTTTCGCCTTCGGCCAGCCACTGCTCATAGGAATTGTTGTCGGCGATGTTGGAGCGGTAGAAGGCGGTCTGGAAATTCGCCTGCGTGTGGTCGCAGCCGAGATAGTGGCTGCCCGGACCGACCCGGCGGATGGCGTCCATCGCCTGGCCGTTCTCCGACAGGTCGACGCCCTCGGCGAATTTCTGCGTCATGCCGAGCTGGTCGATGTCCATCATGAATTTCTCGTAGCAGGAGGCGAGACCGCCCTCGAGCCAGCCGGCCGAATGCAGCACGAAGTTGGTGCCGGCAAGGATGGTCGAGTTCAGCGTGTTGGCGCTCTCATAGGCCGCCTGCGCATCCGGGACCTTCGAGGCGCAGAGCGAGCCGCCGGTGCGGAACGGCAGGCCTAGCCGGCGCGCGAGCTGCGCTGCGCCATAGGAAACCAGCGATGGTTCCGGCGTGCCGAAAGTCGGCGCGCCCGACTGCATCGAGATCGACGAGGCGAAAGTGCCGAACAGCACCGGCGCGCCGGGCCTGATCAGCTGCGTGAAAGAGGCGCCGGCAAGCACCTCGGCCAGGATCTGCGTCAGCGTTCCGGCAACCGTCACCGGGCTCATCGCGCCGGCCAGGATGAACGGCGTGACAATGCAGGCCTGGTTGTGGCGCGAATAGACTTTCAGCGCGCCGAGCATGGTCTCGTCGAACACCATCGGCGAGTTGGCGTTGATCAGGCTGGTCAGCACCGTGTTGTTCTCGACGAAATCCTCGCCGAACACGATCTTGGCCATCGCCACCGTATCCTCGGCCCGCTCCGGCGCCGTCACCGAGCCCATGAACGGTTTGTCCGAATAGCGGATATGCGAATAGACCATGTCCAGATGGCGCTTATTGACCGGCACGTCGACCGGCTCGCATACCGTGCCGCCCGAATGGTGGATCGACGGCGCCATATAGGCGAGCTTCACGAAATTCTGGAAATCCTCAAGCGTTGCGTAGCGGCGGTTGCCGTCGAGGTCGCGCACGAAGGGCGGGCCGTAGACCGGCGCGAACACCGTTCCCTTGCCCCCGATCTGCACCGAACGCTCCGGATTGCGCGCATGCTGGGTGTAGATCGAAGGCGCGGTCTTGAGCAGCGAGCGGCAAAGCCCCTTGGGAAAATGCACGCGCTCGCCTTTCACATCGGCGCCGGCCTCTTTCCACAGCGCGAGCGCCTCGGCGTCGTCGCGGAAGATGATGCCGATCTCTTCCAGCACCGTGTCTGTGTTTTTCTCGATCAACGCCAGGCCTTCCTCGTCGAGGACCTCGTAGACGTTGATCTTGCGCTTGATATAGGTGAGCTGGGTGCCCGGACCGCCGCCTGCGCGCGCCGCACGCCTGGCCGCCGCGCCGCCGCTGGCGCCGCGTCCGCGTCGTCCGCCCGACGCTTCCTGCTCGACTGCCGCGTTATCGCTCATGATCGTTCTTCCTATAGATTTTAGATTTGGGCCTGAATTGGCTCGCGGCCGGTTCGCCGCCGCTTCTTTCCGGATCGTAGCCATGCACCCTATTGGAAACGGCCCGCCAGCGCCAACGCCTGTCGCAAAATCGACAAGAAAACCGCCAACTTTTCAGTCGCTTTCCTTTTGCGGGAAGTCGCAAATCAGCTATGGCTACCTTGCCCTCGCGGGTTAGGTATTGGCGCATCGATTTTTGAGCTGCAGCAAGCATTCCGAGCAGCAAGGAGCCCGAGGAAAAAATGTCCGACGACGAGATCATCCTTTCCGAGCTTTCCGACGAGGAACTCGTGCAGCAGATGCATGACGACCTTTATGACGGGCTGAAGGAAGAGATCGAGGAAGGCACGCATATCCTTCTTGAGCGCGGCTGGCAGCCCTACACGGTGCTGACCGAGGCGCTGGTCGAAGGCATGCGCATCGTCGGCGAAGATTTCCGCGATGGCATCCTGTTCGTGCCGGAAGTGCTGCTCTCGGCCAACGCCATGAAGGCCGGCATGGCCATCCTGCGCCCGCTGCTTGCCGCCACCGGCGCGCCCAAGCAGGGCAAGATGGTGATCGGCACCGTCAAGGGCGACATCCACGACATCGGCAAGAACCTCGTCGGCATGATGATGGAGGGCGCCGGCTTCGATGTCATCGACCTCGGCATCAACAACGCGGTCGAGAAATATCTGGAAGCGATCGAGCAGCATCAGCCCGACATCATCGGCATGTCGGCGCTGCTCACGACGACCATGCCCTATATGAAGGTCGTTATCGACACGATGAAGGAAAAGGGCATTCGCGACGATTACGTCGTGCTGGTCGGCGGTGCGCCGCTCAACGAGGAATTCGGCAAGGCCGTCGGCGCCGACGCCTATTGCCGCGATGCCGCGGTGGCGGTCGAGACCGCCAAGGATTTCATGAAGCGCAAGCACAACGTTCGCGCTTCCGCCTGATCCCAGGGCATCAGGATGGATCGAAAAAAGCCGCGCCTTGCAGCGCGGCTTTTTTGTTCCCAGATGATGATGATCAGGCTGAACGATCAGTTGGCGACAGTGTCTTTGACCGCCCTCGCCGTCGATTTGACGTCCTTGCCGACGCCTCGAATGGCGTTGGCGCAGGCGGTGAGTGCAAGCGCGCAGGCAAGGATGGCAATCGGCGCGATGCGTAGCAGTTTCATGGGTGTCTCCCTCAACAGACAATTAGCCCCGCAGCGAAAACCGGCTCGACTGGTTCATGGTCAAAACGCAAAAAACGAAACCGAATCAAACAGACAGGCTGCTCGTCATCGCCTGCGGGATGATTGCGCGCGAAGTTTTGGCCGTCAAGCAACAGCTAAAGCTCGATCACCTTGAGTTGACCTGCCTGCCGGCCGAGTTCCACTTCTATCCGGACCGCATCGCGCCGGCCATGGACAAGGCCATCGAAAAGGCCAAGGCGGAAGGCTACAACCACATCTTCGTCGGCTATGCCGATTGCGGCACCGGCGGCATGCTCGACCGCGTGATCGAGAAGCATGGCGTGGAGCGCATGGCCGGCCCCCATTGCTTCGCCTTCTACCAGGGCATGGACGCCTACGCGAAGGTCGCCGACGGCGACATGATGTCGTTCTACATGACCGACTTCCTCTGCCGCCAATTCGACGCCTTCTTCATCAAGCCGCTCGGGCTCGACAGGCATCCCGAGCTTATCAAGGACTATTTCGGCAATTACGAGAAGCTGATCTATCTCGCGCAAACCGACGATCCGGAACTCGACAAGGTTGCCGAGAAAGCCGCCGCCATGCTCGACCTCGCCTACGAGCGCCGCTCGACCGGCTATGGCGATCTCACGGGTGAACTGGCACGGGCGGCAGCCAACGCTTGAGGCTCTCGCAGGGCTGCTTCAAACGGCGGCCAGCGGAACGGACGATCGACTTGCAGACGAAGCCCCCTCGCCGCCGCTGTTAAGCCGGATGACAGCGGCCTGCGAACGGGTAAGTTGTGCCCCAGCAAACCAAACAGCTGTTCCAGCCACCGATTCGGGGAACGTCCATGATCCCTCGCCTGCTGCTTGCCGCCCTTTGCCTTATTGGCTTTGCCCTGCCGGCCTATGCCGATGGCGAGGTGCAGAAGCTGATCACCGCCGCCGACAAGGCGCGGCTCGACAAATATGGCGAAACGCGCAAGGCGGCTCTCGAAGAGGCAAAGGCCGGCGATCCGGCTGAGGTCAAGCAACTCGATGCGCTGCTCGCGAAGCCGCTGGTCGCTTTCTCCGACAAGGATCTGACCGGCAACTGGAAATGTCGCACCATCAAGGCCGGCGGCTTGAGCCCGCTCGTCATCTATGGCTGGTTCAAATGCAAGGTCACCGAGGACGGCTCGGGCTGGCGGCTGCAGAAGATCAGCGGCTCCCAGCGCACCACCGGTCGGTTCTTCGACGACGGTGAGAAGCGCGCCATCTATCTCGGCTCGTTTTCGGTCAATGACGACAAGGCCAAGCCCTATGGCAGCGGCGCCGAAAGCGACCAAGTGGGCTATGCCTTCCGCAACAGCGCCACCGAGTGGCGCATCGAATTCCCCGCGCCCTATTACGAATCGAAGCTCGACATCATGGAATTCAAGCGCTGACTGAGCCCGAAAAGTTGCAGACTTTTCGGACCAGGATCATGCGTCTCACCAAGGGTTAACCCGCTCGCCCTAGCATGCGCCCGACTTTGAGAGCGGGTGCTTGCCATGGCAACGTCGGAATCCAGTCCGCGACGGATTGTGGTCGTCACCGAAGGCGGTCCGCATATCTGGGCCATCGTCAACGCCATCGCCGATCGCGTCGGCCCTGTCAGTGTCATCCTCGAAACCCCTGAATCAAAAAAGCGTTTGCTGCTCGGCCGCGCCCGCCGCCAGGGCTGGATCTCGGCCATCGGCCAGCTCGGCACGATGCTGCTGACCAGGCTTGGCAAGCGGTTCTTTGCCGGCCATGCTGCACGGCTGATTGCCGAGGAAAAGCTCGAGACAGAACCTCGCCCGACCCAGACGATCATTCATGTGCCTTCCGCCAACGGTCCGGAATGCCTTCAGGCGATTGAGAAGATCGGGCCGGGCGTCGTGCTCCTCGCCGGCTGCCGGCTGCTGTCGAGGGATACGCTCGCGAAGATGCCTTGCCCGGTGCTTAACTATCACGCCGGCATTGCCCCGAAATATCGTGGAATGAATGGCGGCTACTGGGCGCTGGCCTCCGGCGATCGAGTGAATTTCGGCACCACCGTACATCTGGTCGATGCCGGCGTCGACACCGGCGGAGTGCTGAAGCAGGCGCGCGGCAAGTCGAAACGCGGCGACACCATCGCCAGCTACGCGCTGCGGCAGGCGGCATTTTCCCGCGACATCTGCGTCCAGGCAGTGGCCGAGACGCTGGCGGGAAAACTTACGATGATCGATCCCGGCCTGCCCTCGAAACAGTGGTTTCACCCGACGATTTGGTTCTACCTCTGGACCGGCCTGACGAAGCGCGTCTGGTAATCTGCCAGCGTCGGAAATTCAGCACTCGCTTTGCGTCATCGCCAGCGTCGCTTTTGAAGGCGCGCGCGTCGTCCCATAACAAGCGGCACAAGGGCGCATGCGGCAATGCTCCCAACATCGAGGAGTGAGAATTCATGGCCGATCTGATCGTCGTCTATTGGCGCGATATCCCTGCGCAGGTCATCGTCAAGAAAGGCCGGCAGAACGCCAAGCGCGAGCTGCCGCTGCGCTTCACCGAGGCGATCGACATGTGCGCCATGCGCACCGGCGCCGGCGGCACCGACGATTACCTCGCCGAATGGCGTAAGGCCGATCCGGTTCCGGTCGGCGACGACATCGAAGCCGAGGTTGAGAAGGCCTACCAGGAACTCGATACGAAATATGACCGCGAGCGGCTGGTCGCTCTGGTCAAGGCTGGCGGGAAAGAAAATGTCTGAGAAGCAGCCGGCGGTCACCCAGGCCACCCTGGTCAAGAAGGCGGCGCCGAAGTCCGACTACAAGCCCGCGGACGTGTCGCCGCAACGCCGCGTCCAGCGCACTTTTGCCGTGAGGTTGTGGTCCATCCGCCATTCGCGACTGCTCGAATGGTTCTATGGCAGGTTCGCCGATGTCTTCCTGCTCTTGCATCCTTTGTGGAAGGGCATCGGCTACGGCCGCGTCGAAGCGCCTGTGAAATTCGTCGAAAAACGCGTCAAGGGCTTCATGTTCGACTGCCGCATGTGCGGCCAGTGCGTGCTCTCCTCCACCGGCATGTCGTGTCCGATGAACTGCCCGAAGCAGCTGCGCAACGGCCCGTGCGGCGGCGTGCGCGCCAACGGCAATTGCGAGGTCGAGCCGGACATGCCCTGTGTCTGGGTCAAGGCCTGGGAAGGCTCCCGCAACATGAAGCATGGCGACAAGATCCTCACCGTGCAGAAGCCGGTCGATCAGTCGCTGCGCGAAACCTCGGCCTGGCTCAGGGTGACCGCGCAGGCGGCCGCGGCGCGTGAAGCCGCCCAGAATCCGCAGAACCCCGGAGCTTCAGCATGAGCATCCGCCACCAGCGCGACGAGAACCCGGCCGGCGTTCACCTGCCGCTCGATCCCCTGCCCGGCCATTCGTCGCGCGGTCGGTTGGAGCGCGTGCTGCGCCGCGGCGAGTTCGCGGTGACGACCGAGCTCAACCCGCCCGACAGCGCCGACCCTGAAGACGTCTACAACCGCGCCAAGATCTTCGACGGTTGGGTCGACGCCATCAACGCGGTCGACGCCTCCGGCGCCAACTGCCACATGTCGTCGGTCGGCATCTGCGCGCTTTTGACCCGCATGGGCTACGCCCCGATCATGCAGATCGCCTGCCGCGACAAGAACCGCATCGCCATTCAGGGCGACGTGCTGGGCGGGGCGGCAATGGGCGTCGCCAACATGCTCTGCCTCACCGGCGACGGCGTGCAGGCCGGCGATCAGCCGGGCGCCAAGCCGGTCTTCGACCTCGATTCCATGTCGCTGCTCGAAACCATCCGCATCATGCGCGACAACGGCAAGTTCCTGTCCGGCCGCAAGCTGACGACGCCGCCGCAGATCTTCCTCGGTGCTGCCGTAAACCCCTTCGCGCCGCCTTACGATTTCCGTCCCATCCATCTCGGCAAGAAGATCGCCGCCGGCGCGCAATTCGTGCAGACGCAATACTGCTTCGATGTGCCGATGTTCCGAACCTTCATGCAAAAGGCGCGCGACCTCGGCCACACCGAAAAAGTGTTCATCCTGTGCGGCGTCGGGCCGCTCGCCTCTGCCAAGACCGCCAAATGGATCCGCTCCAACGTGCCGGGCATCCATATCCCCGATGCGGTGATCAAGCGGCTCGAAGGCGCGCAGGACCAGAAGAAGGAAGGCAAGCAGCTCTGCATCGACATCATCAACGAGGTGAAGGAAATTCCGGGCGTCGCCGGCGTCCATGTGATGGCCTACCGCCAGGAAGAGTATGTCGCCGAGATCGTCGATGAATCCGGCGTGCTGAAAGGCCGCCAACCCTGGAAGCGGGAGATCCGCCGCGACGATCAGATCGTCGCCGAGCGGCTCGACCACATACTGCACGACGAGATTACCGAAACCCAGGTCGACATGGTGAAGACCGCGCATTGATGTATGTCGCCCAAAATTGGGAACCGGTTTTGGGCGACATACATGAACTTAAAGTCCAAGGCGCGGCCGGCACCCGTCCGCTTGATCAAGACCAGATAACGATATAAAGAACTCTTTATATCCCGACGGAGAGATTGCATGACCCGCACCATCGTCGCCTCGGCGACCCGAGAAATCGTCATCGGCTTCGATCAGCCCTTCTGCGTGATCGGCGAGCGCATCAACCCGACCGGCCGCAAGAAGCTGGCCGCCGAGATGGTGGCCGGCAACTTCGAGACCGTCATCAAGGATGCGCTGGAACAGGCCGCCTGCGGCGCCACCATGCTCGACGTCAATGCCGGCGTCACCGCCGTCGACCCCAATGCGACCGAGCCGGCGCTTTTGGTGCAGACGCTGGAGATCGTGCAGAACTTGGTCGATCTGCCGCTGTCTATCGACTCTTCGGTGACCGCCGCGATCGAGGCGGCGCTGAAGGTCGCCAAGGGGCGCCCGCTGGTCAACTCCGTCACCGGCGAGGAAGAGAAGCTCGAAGCCATCCTGCCGCTGGTCAAGAAATACAACGTTCCGGTCGTCGCCATCTCCAATGACGAGACCGGCATCTCGATGGATCCGGACGTCCGCTTCGCGGTCGCCAAGAAGATCGTCGAGCGCTGCGCCGATCACGGCATTCCCGCGCATGACGTCGTCGTCGATCCGCTGGTGATGCCGATCGGCGCGCTGGGCGATGCCGGCCGCCAGGTGTTCGCACTGCTGCGCCGGCTGCGCGAGGAACTCAAGGTCAACACCACTTGCGGCCTTTCCAACATCTCGTTCGGCTTGCCGCATCGCCACGGCATCAACGCCGCCTTCATCCCGATGGTGATCGGCGCCGGCATGACGAGCGCCATCATGAACCCGGTCCGCCCGCAGGAGATGGAGGCCGTGCGCGGCGCCAACGTGCTCAACGGCACCGACGAGAACTGCACCAACTGGATCCGCACCTACAAGGACTACAAGCCGGCCGAAGGCGGCCATGCGGTCGCGGCTCCGGTCGCGGTCACCGCCCCCGGCGATGGCGCCGCCGCTGCCGGCGGGCGTCGCCGCGGCGGTCGTGAAGCCCGCATGGCCAGGGGGTAAGCGCGCAATCGTGAGCCGCATTGCAAACAGCCCTGATCCGGTCGCATCGTCGATGCGGTCGGAGAAGTCTGCTTTGCGGTCAGGCGACGCCCAATATGGCGTCGAACAACGCCATTCCAGCCCAGGATCCGAAGATGCCTGTGCCGCCGCCGACGATGACATCATCGTCGTAGGCGGGCCAGAATGCGTGGAGCAGGAGCGCTCCGACGATCGCGCCGAGAATTCCGGAGGCCAGATATTGCGGATTGCGCAGCCATGGGCCTTTGAGCACGCGCACCATGGTGAAAGCGGTGAAGATGGCGGGCAGCAGAATATCCGACATGTTTGGCCCCTGGACCAACGTACACTCCACCCAACAGTAAAACGATCCGTTAAACGGTATCGGCAATTGCCATCGAGACGCGTGCCAGCATGAATCCCCCGCCCAACATCACCGATCCGCTTGTGCTGTTCATGCCGTCAGGCAAGCGCGGGCGGTTTCCCGTTGGCACGCCGGTGCTGGACGCCGCGCGCCAGCTCGGCGTCTATGTCGAGAGCGTGTGCGGCGGCCGCGCCACTTGCGGGCGCTGCCAGATCGAGGTGCAGGAAGGCAATTTCGCCAAGCACAAGATCGTCTCTGCCAACGACCACATCTCGCCCAAGGGCGCCAAGGAAGAGCGCTACGAGCGCGTGCGCGGCCTGCCCGAGCGCCGCCGCCTCTCCTGCTCAGCGCAGATACTCGGCGACCTCGTCATTGACGTGCCGCAGGACACGGTCATCAACGCCCAGACCATCCGCAAGGCAGCCGACACCAGGGTGATCGCTCGCGATACGGCAATCCGCATGTGCTATGTCGAGATTGAAGAGCCCGACATGCACAAGCCGCTCGGCGACCTCGACCGACTCAAGATCGCCTTGATGAAGGACTGGGGGTTCAAGAATGTCGAGTTCGACTTCTATCTCATGCCGCAGGTGCAGGGCATTCTGCGCAAGGGCAATTGGACCGCCACCGCCGCCATCCACAAGGATGCGGACAGCGACATCGCGCGCGTCATCGCGCTGTGGCCGGGCCTGAAGAACGAGGCCTACGGGCTCGCCTGCGACATCGGCTCGACGACCATTGCCATGCATCTCGTGTCGCTGCTGTCGGGCCGCGTCGCCGCCTCTTCCGGCACCTCCAATCCGCAGATCCGCTTCGGCGAGGATCTGATGAGCCGCGTCTCCTATGTGATGATGAACCCGGACGGCCGCGAGGGCATGACGGTCGCCGTGCGCGAGGCCGTTTCCGGCCTGGTCGACAAGGTCTGTGCGGAAGGCAATGTCCAGCGCAACGACATCCTCGACGCGGTGTTCGTCGGCAATCCGATCATGCATCATCTGTTTCTCGGCATCGATCCGACCGAACTCGGCGGCGCGCCGTTCGCGCTCGCCGTTTCCGGCGCCGTGCGCATCAAGGCCTCCGATCTCGGCTTGAAACTGAACCAGGGCGCTCGCCTTTATATGCTCCCTTGTATCGCCGGCCATGTCGGCGCCGACGCAGCCGCGGTCACGCTCTCCGAGGGTCCGCACCGCCAGGACGAGATGATGCTGATCGTCGACGTCGGCACCAATGCCGAGATCGTGCTCGGCAACAGCACGCGCGTCGTTGCGGCCTCCTCTCCCACCGGCCCGGCCTTCGAGGGCGCCGAGATTTCCGGCGGCCAGCGCGCGGCGCCCGGCGCCATCGAGCGCGTGCGCATCGATCCCGACACGCTTGAGCCGCGCTACCGGGTCATCGGTTCGGAACTCTGGTCGGATCAGCCGGGCTTTGCCGAAAGCGTGCAGACGACCGGCGTCACTGGCATTTGCGGCTCCGGCATCATCGAAGTGGTGGCCGAGATGTATCTCGCCGGTATAATCTCCGAGGACGGCGTCGTCGACGGATCGCTTGGCGCGCGCTCGCCGCGCATCGTCGCCAACGGCCGCACCTTCTCCTATGTGCTGAAGGACGGCGAGCCGAAGATCACCATCACCCAGAACGACGTGCGCGCCATCCAGCTCGCCAAGGCGGCGCTCTACGCCGGCACCAAGCTGTTGATGGAAAAGCAGCACGCCGACCATGTCGACCGCATCCATTTCGCCGGTGCCTTCGGTTCTTTCATCGACCCGAAATACGCCATGGTGCTGGGGCTCATTCCCGATTGCGATCTCGACAAGGTCTCGGCCGTCGGCAACGCCGCCGGCGCCGGCGCGCGCATGGCGCTCCTCAATCGCGGCTACCGCCGTGAGATCGAGGAGACGGTGAGCAGGATCGAAAAGATCGAAACCGCGCTGGAACCAAAATTCCAGGAGCACTTCGTCTACGCCATGGCCCTGCCGAACAAGGTCGACCCTTTCCCGAAGCTCGCGGCCGCAGTGAAGCTGCCGCCGCGCAAGACGGTCGGCGAGGACGGCACCGCAGGCGACGCCACCCCGCGCCGGCGCTCGCGCGAGGAACGGGCGGCGCGGCGTGGGCGCGAATAGGGTCCCCTTCGCCCGACGCCTCTCTTTAGTTCGTATGCATGCAAATGTTTCCGGATCCATCGATCCGGAAACCGGAACGCTGTTTTCGTGAAATCCGCCGGAAACATGCCGGGCGCATTTAGCCCGCCATCGAAGGGCTGGCGCGAAATGTCTTCGAGCCGGCGCGACCTTCCGGAGGAACTCACTATGTCGATGTTCGATAACCTCGGCCGCTTCGGCGTGACCATCAGGCAGGCTCATGCCCGGAGCAAGGCGATCCGCGCGCTCAACGACCTGCCCGTGCATGTGCAGAAGGATATCGGCTGGCCGGCTTCGCCGCCGAGCGACCCGCAGGCAGCCCTGCACGCGCTGCTCCTGGGAACCGCCCGCTGATGACCTTCGCCGACAAATGTAAGCTGCTCGGCAAGCGCCGAGGCCGGCAAGCGGCCTCGGCGATCGGCGACAACAAGTTGCGCGCCGCGCTGCTGCCAGGGCGCCGTTGACGCGACCGGCGTCGCATCACGCCGATGTGCCCGCTGCGAACCTTGACATTTTCAACCTAACTACAATCTTCGCATAGCAGGGGGAATTTCTCTTAGTCGGCTCGACCGATCCGTGTTCCGTATGCCCAGTTTGAAAAGCCACGTCGTTTCGTTCATTCTCAGGCACAGCCGCAAGAAGGCCTTTTCCAGTCCCGAGAATCTGCAGCGCTGGATCGCCTACGCCCGCAAGACCGAAGACTATCATCCGCCGGCTCTTCTGAAGGCGCGGCTGGATATCGCCGAGACCAGCGTCGATGGTTTCCCCGTCTATGAGATCGCACCGAAATCGGGCGAGCGCCGGCGT
This sequence comes from Mesorhizobium sp. WSM3868, assembly GCF_002294785.1. Taxonomy (NCBI): domain Bacteria; kingdom Pseudomonadati; phylum Pseudomonadota; class Alphaproteobacteria; order Hyphomicrobiales; family Phyllobacteriaceae; genus Mesorhizobium; species Mesorhizobium sp. WSM3868. Next base: position 150,104 of record NZ_NSGB01000009.1, read on the forward strand.
ATCCTCTATTTGCATGGCGGCGCCTTCGTCTTTCAGATCACGTCCTATCACTGGGTGCTGATTGCCGAGATGGCGGAGCGGCTGGGCTTCGGCATCACCGTGCCGATCTATCCGATCGCGCCGGAGCACAATTTCCATGACATGTTCGGCATGGTCGGCGACGTCTACCGGCGCATGCTGCAAGAGACCAATGCCGAGAACATCGTCTTCATGGGCGATTCCGCCGGCGGCAACATGGCAGTCGTGCTCACCATGATGGCCGCCGAGGAAGGCCTGCCCTCGCCGGCGCGCCACGTGCTGATCTCGCCCGGCCTCGATATGTCCCTGTCCAATCCGGAAGTGTTCGAAGCCGAACGCAACGACCCCTGGCTGGGCATCCCCGGCGGGCTCGAGGCGATCCGGCTCTACAGCGCCGGCATCGACCGCTCCGACTGGCACATCAGCCCGCTCTACGGCGATCTCTCGGTGCTGCCGAAGACGCTGCTGCTCACCGGCTCGCGCGACCTGCTCAGCCCCGACAATCTGATCTTCGCCGAACGGGCGCGCGCCGCAGGCGTCGAGGTCGATGTCGTATACGAGGAAGGCATGTTCCACGTCTGGCCGCTGATCGATATGCCGGAAGCGCGGCGCGCACGTGACAGCATCGTCGACTTCCTCACAGCCGAGATCGTACCGCAGCGAGCCCATGCATCGCGCCGAACCACTTATGCGGCGCGACCTGCGCCGGCGGCCGAATAGCTCAGAACTTGCCGGTTTCCCGGAACAGTTCGAAGGTCGCGCGGATGTGGTCGGCAACCGCCTTCACCGGCGCACTGGCATCGGGTGCCACCACCATGGCGAGATTGTAGGTGCCGATATCGGGCATGCCGTCCTTCGCGCCCAGCGAAACCATCTCGTCGCCGAGGAAGGACTTCGGCAGCGGCGCGACGGCAAGGTCAGCCATGATGGCGGCGCGCTGGCCGGCGGTATGAGCGCTCATATAGGCGATGCGGTAGTTGCGACCTTCCCGGCCGAGCGCTTCCAGGGCGCCGGCCCGCCAGGCGCAGCCTTCTTCCCAAAGCGAAACCGGCAGCGGTTCGCGCAGATGCGCGCAGCCGCCCTTGGCGCCGGCCCAGACGATCGGCTCGGTTAGCAGCACCTCGGCGCCGACCGCGCTGGTCTTGTAGGAATTGGTGAGCAACGTGATGTCGAGCGCACGGTCGTCCATGCGGCGGCGCAGATTGACGCTCTGGTCGATGGTGACGTCGACGGCGATCGACGGATGCGATTGCGCGAAGCGCTTCAACACGTGAGGCAGCACGCGCTCGCCATAGTCGTCCGGAGAGCCAAGCCTGACCACACCGACAATGTCGGGAATGATGAACTTCGACACCACTTCGCGGTTGATCGACAAAAGCCGCCGGGCATAGCCGAGAAGCATCTCGCCGTCCGTGGTCAGCGTCACCGAGCGCGCGTCGCGCGCGAAGACGGAACGGCCGAGAATGTCTTCGAGCTTCTTGATCTGCATGGAGACCGCCGAGGGGGTGCGGAAGACCGCATTCGCGGCGGTGGTGAAGCTGCCGGTCTCGGCGATCGCCACGAAGGTGCGCAGCACGTCGAGATCGAGCAGCGGCAAAGGATGGTTGAGTGGGGCGTTCATCGGAGCTTGCTTTCAATTTTTCTGATGCAAATGATCATTCCATTTCGTTTGATTGAACATCACTTCGAGCGCATAGTCAACTCGATCGATGCAGGATGCTGCCAAAAGCAGCCATCGAACGACCATGATACAGGCCTGCACTCGACATGAAATGAAGCTGAAACAGACCTGACGTAACCCATTGCCGGGCGCCTCCCTGCCCGAATCGAGGAGAAAGAAAATGTCTATCTTGTCGTCTATTGGTCGGCTCGCGACCGAATTCAGCGCCGCCCGCGCTCGCTACCAGACCGAACGCGCAATCCATGCGCTGCCGATCGAACTGCAGAAGGATATCGGCTGGCCGGAAGCCGCCGATGCCAAGACTGGATTGCGCTACGGCGTGGGAACCTGGGCCGGAGCCAAGTAAATAAGTGTGCATCACGTGCTAAGGGCTTGCCGCGTGTCAGACCGGCAGGCCCTTTTGTTTGTACTCAAATGACTTTTCCAGCCATGCGGCCGTCGCATGACGCATATGAAGCACTCGCATAGCGACGTCCGTTTCGAATTAAAGCGCTGTAACTAATAGTAAATTTCGAGCGCAGAGCTCAAAAATGTCGCATGGGATGTCGCTTTTCATAACAAGCGCTTCGTTTTTGCGATTTAGTTTTGGCTTGGAGCAGGCCTATATCACCGCCAGCAAAAACGAGCTGCCCCACTCCATTAAGCGAAGGCGACCCGTCTGAGCAACCAAATGGAGATGATGATGAAGCTCTTTGCCCGCCTGTTCCCCCGTCGCGAAATGAACCTGACGACCGCTCTTGAGCGTCAGCGTCTTGCCAAGACCATGCCCGGCCAGACCGGCGCCATGGCTGCCGCTCGCCTCGGCTTCGTTGCCTGAGACAGCAGTTTCGAACGGCACCTGGTTGCCGTCGCGCTGAATGAAATTCAACGTCGCCCGGCTCCGCCGTGGCGGCGTTTTTCTTCTGACGGCGCATTCGTTGGAACCTGAAGTAGCAGCCTTCGGTCTCGCGCCATCGACGATTGCCCGTTTGCGACCCGTGTCGCAAATTTAATCGTCGCTTAGCCGTCTAGCCGATTGACAGGAATGATTTTTCCTGATGTCGCTATGCTATTAGCGACATTCTGTTCGCGTCATGGCCGCGTGAGGTTTCCCGTGAATGCCGTCAAGCACCCGATCAAGAGATCGTTTGTGTTCTTCCTCATCCCCGACTTTACTATGATCGCCTTCGCAACGGCGCTCGACCCGCTCCGCTCGGCCAACCGGATGCTCGGCTACGAGGCTTATAGCTGGCGCCTGGCCAGTATCGACGGCAAGCCCGTGCGCGCCTCGAACGGCGTCGAATGCGCCGTCAACACCTCGCTCGAGGAAGAGCGCAGGAAGATGGCCGGGCCGGACCGCCCGAACATGGCGATCGTCTGCAGCGGCATGAATGTCGAGCGCTATCATAACAAGTCGGCCTTCGCCTGGCTGCGCGAGGAATACAACCGCGGCGTCGCCGTGGGCGGCCTGTGCACCGGCGCGCACATCCTGGCGGCCGCGGGCCTGCTCTCCAACAAGCGCTGCGCCATCCATTGGGAAAACCTGCCGGGCTTCTCGGAGGCCTTTCCCAAGGCCAACGTCTTCGCCGACCTCTTCGAGATCGACCAGAATGTCTACACCTGCGCAGGCGGCACCGCGGCGCTCGACATGATGCTGAAGCTGATCGGCGACGACTTCGACGAAAGCCTCGTCAACCGCGTCTGCGAGCAGGTGCTGACCGACCGCGTGCGCAGCCCGACGGATCGCCAGCGCCTGCCGCTGCGCGCCCGTCTCGGTGTGCAGAATTCCAAGGTGCTGACCATCATTGAATTGATGGAGGCGAACCTCTCCGAGCCGCTGTCGCTGATCGAGATCGCCGACCATGTCGATCTATCGCGCCGGCAGATCGAGCGCCTCTTCCGCACCGAGATGGGCCGCTCGCCTGCCCGCTACTATCTCGAGATCCGGCTCGACCGCGCCAGGCATTTGCTCATCCAGTCGTCGCTGCCCGTGGTGGAAGTGGCTGTCGCCTGCGGTTTCGTCTCGGCCTCGCACTTCTCCAAATGCTACCGCGAGCTCTATGCCCGCTCGCCGCAGCAGGAGCGCGTCGACCGCAAGCAGTTGCTGGCCGCCTAAGCGACAAGGCTACGAAAACCTACGGCGGCTGTGCGGTCCGTATCGCCTCAATGCGGATGTCTTCGGTCAACTGCGCCTTCAGCGCCGAGAATTCCGGGCTGTTTTTGAGCGTTGCGTTATGACCGCTGGCAGGTTCGACCAGCTCAATATCGGTCGCAATAGCACTCCGCGGACGAGATGCGGTCGTTCCAGCCGGAACCTCCGAAATCGCGGACCCTGCGGTTGAGCTCGATCGAGCGGCCGCGCCTTCCTGCATTCTCATAGGCGACGAGCGTACAGCCCCGCCGCACCAGCACCGAGGAAACGCGGTCGTTCCAGAAGCCGCCCCGGAAATTGACGGCGTCGTCAGGACCCATTGCAAGCGAGCGTCCGCGGAAGTTCGCATTCTCGAACAGCACGCAGGCGGCCTCGCCGTAAAATTGGGCGCTGGCGCTTACGGCAGATATTGTCGACGCAAGTGCCGCCAGGATGACCAAACGTTTCATGTAATATTTCCTCATTTCATCGCGTTGCGCGATGGCGCCGGCCCGATCACATTTTGCCATTGTGCCACACGAGGAAGCAAGTCCGAACCCCGCTCCGGCGGAGCTTGCCGACCGTCACCGGCTATCCATCATCCAGCCGCGGTTGCGCCACATCTTCTCACCGGCCAGGCAATCGGCGGCCGGCCTGTCGTCGGCAAGCACGACCGGCGGGTGAGCCGCCTCTTCTGCCGCCCATTGCCGCGAAGCCGGGCCGGCGAGCTCGAGCACCAGCTTGCGGCGGATCGCTTCCGGGAATTGCGTCCAGTCGTTGACCGGGATCATGAAGGCGCCCGGCCCGCCGATCACGCAGTCGCTGTAGTAGCGGTCGAGATTGGCGACGTCGAAGGCGCCGCCGTACCCGCCCCTTGTCATCAGCGGCAGTCCGTTGATGGTGATGCCCTGCCTCACCACCTCGTCGCGCGTGATGTCGACCGGCGCGCCCTGGTTGTTGGGTCCGTCGCCCGAAACGTCGATGACGCGCTTGGTCCCCTGAAAGCCGCTTTCGGCGAAAAGGTCGCTGCCGAAGGCCAGTGCGCCGGAGATCGAAGTACGTCGCGCGCTGTCCGGCGGACGCGCGTTCATCTGCGCAACCACCCGTTCGGCGTCGGCGCGATTGGCAATCGCTGTCCACGGTACGACGACCCGCTGCCATCTGGTGCCGGCCCACTCGACATAGGTGACCGCGATCTTGCCGTGGACGCCGTCGGCGATGGCCTTGAGCACGTTGTCATCCGTCAGTGCCGCCGCATAGCCACGGCGCTGGATCTCGAGTTCGGCCGGCGACATGGAGAGCGAAACATCGACTGCGAGCACCAGCTCGACATCGACCGGCTCTATCGCACTCGATCGCGTGGGCGGGCCGAGGAGCAGCGCCAGCGCGGCGGCGCCGGAAAGCCAATGCCTTGTTCGGCCCAAAGCGGACATGACGCAACGGTAAGCGATAATCGCGCATGAACAAAGCAAAAAGGCCCGGCGTCGACCGGGCCTTCCACCAATCCGGACGAACGCGCGCTCGCTTAGCTGCGCGGCTTGAGATTCTCCGGGTCGTAAAGCGGCTTGTAGCCGACGCCGGCCACCTCGACCGGATAGGTCTCGCCGAAATACTCCACCTGCAGCTTGCGACCTTCCTGGCAGTAGGCCCAGGGCAGATAGGCGAGCGCGATGTTCTTGCCGATGGTCGGGCCGTAGGCGACCGACGTGGTGAAGGAGCGCCGGCCGAGCTCGTCGACCAGCGTCTCGCCGGTCGCGGGATCCTGCACCGGCATGATGCCGACCGGATAGCGCGCGACGCCCTTGGAATCGGTGTTCTCGGTCATCACCAGCGTGCAGAGCATAGCCGGCTGATGCTCGCGGGCGCGATATTCCAGGTGCTTGGCCTTGCCGCAGAAGTCGTTCTCCTTGACCTTCGGGCGGGCAAGATCTGCCTCGAGCAGATTGTATTCGGTCAAGAGGTCGGCGTTCTGCAGCCGCAGGCTCTTCTCCATGCGGCGCGTGTTGGCGTAGGTCTCGACGCCGAACGGCATGACACCGGTCGAGCGCAGCGCGTCCCAGACGGCGAGCCCGTCCTCGTAGCGCATATGCAGTTCCCAGCCCTGCTCGCCGACATAGGAGATGCGGAAGGCCGTGACGTCCTTTCCGCCGATCCTGATCGGCTTGATCGCCGCGAACGGGAAATTCTCCGGCGTCAGCCCGTTCGGGTCCTCGACCACCTTCTGCAGCGTCGTGCGCGCATTCGGTCCCCAGATGCCGATAGTGACGTATTTTTCGGTGACATCGGTGACAGTGACATCGAAACCTTTGTCCTGCGCGGTGCGCTGCATGTAGCGGAAGTCGCGCGGCCCGGCGTCGGCGCCGTCGATGACGCGGCAGCGATCGGCCATGCGGATCACGGTGAAGTCGGCGCGCACCATGCCCTCCTCGTCGAGGAAGTGGGTGTAGATGCCCTTGCCAATATTGTTGTCGCCGCCGATCTTGGCCGCGCACAGCCATTCCAACAGCGCGACATGGTCAGGGCCTTCGACGTCGTACATCGAGAAATGCGACAGGTTGACGATGCCGCAATCCTCGCTCATCGCCAGATGCTCGGCATTGGAGACGCGCCAGAAATGGCGGTTGTCCCACTCGTTCTCGCGCACCGGCACGCGGTTGGCGTATTTTTCCAGGAGATGCTCGTTGGCGGCATAGCCGTGGGCGCGCTCCCAGCCGCCCAGTTCCATGAAGTAGCCGCCGAGTTCCTTCTCGCGCTCCCAGAAGGGCGAACGGCGGATGTTGCGGCCCTTGGAGAACGGCTCGCGCGGATGCACCGCCGGATTGTAGACCTTCATCGCCGTCTCGGTGCAGCGATCCCAGATGAACTCTTCCTTCGTCTGGTGCGGGTAGAAGCGCGCATAGTCGATGGCATGATGGTCGATCGAGGTGCGGCCGTCGGTCATCCAGTCGGCGATCAGCTTGCCCATGCCCGGGCCGTCCTTGACCCAGATGGCGACGGCGTACCAGAGGCCCCTCACCTTCTGGCTTTCGCCCATGGACGGGCCGCCGTCCGTGGTGACCTGCAGCAGGCCGTTGAAGGAATGGCCTTCATTGTAACCGAGCTCGCCGAGAATCGGCGTCAGTTCCATGGCGCGCTCCAGCGGCGCCATGATCTGCTCCATGTCGAGGTCACGCTGCGAGGGCGAGAGCCGCGCCTGGTCTTTTTCCAGCAGGTCGCGCGGATGGCAAAGGCGCGGATTGGTCTCCTCGTAATAGCCCCATTCGATCTGCCCGCCCTCCGCGGTCTTGGGATCCCCGGTGTCGCGCATATAGGCCGAGTTGCCCTGGTCGCGCAGCAGCGGCCAGCCGATCTCCTTGCCGGTGCCGGCGAACTCGTTATACGGGCCGAAGAAGGTCAGCGGGTGGTCGATCGGCATGACCGGCAGGTCTTCGCCGACCAGTGCCGCGGTCAGCCGGCCCCAAATGCCGGTGCAGACGACCACATAATCGGCTTCGATCGTGCCGCGCTCGGTCGCGACGCCCTTGATGCGGCCGTTCTCGACGATCAGGTCCTTGGCCGAGGTGTTGGCGAAAGCCTGGAGTTTGCCGGAAGCGACACCCTGGTCGACGAGCTTGCCGGCCACCGTCTGCGAGCGCGGGATGACGAGACCGGCGTCGGGGTCCCACAACCCGCCCTGCACAAGATGCTCCTCGATCAGCGGGAACTTCTGCTTGATCTCGGCCGGCTCGATCAGGCGCGCGCGGGTGCCGAATGCCTTGGCGGAAGCAATCTTGCGCTTGATCTCGTCCATGCGGCCGTCGTCGCCCACGCGCGCGACTTCGAGGCCGCCGATGCGCGCGTAATGCCCCATCTTCTCGTAGAAATCGATGGAATAAAGCGTCGTCCAGCAGGAGAGAAAATCGTGGCTGGTCGTGTAGCAGAAATCCGAGGCATGCGCGGTCGAGCCGATATCGGTCGGGATGCCCGACTTGTCGATGCCCACGATGTCGTCCCAACCGCGCTCGATCAGGTGATGGGCGACCGACGCGCCGACAATACCGCCAAGACCGACGATGACGACCTTCGCCTTTTTCGGAAACTCTGCCATGCCCGCGACTCCAAAGTGCTAAAGCGGGCGCGCCGGCGCCCGTTCGAATTGCGCCACAATATGCAGAGGACGCGGATTGAGCTACCGCCTGTTTGCGACACGTCGCGGATGCCGCGCGACCCGGCGCGCCGGCCCGGCTCGGGATGCGATTTCGCTCGGCGAAAGCCCAGATGTTGTCGGCCTGGAGGCCGACCTGGTAGCCGGCGGTCTTAAAGCTTGACCACGACAGGGGACATTTCCGGCGTCATCGTTAAGGAGCGGCTACCGGAAACGACAAAGGCCGGACGAACGCCCGGCCTTGCCGATATATTCAAGGAGTTCTTACTTGATCCGCGCGACGCCGCCGGAGATCTCGACCGTTTCCGAACCGGTCAGCGCTTCGAGATCACCATTGGGCAGGGTGACGAAGCAGCCATTCGGGCAGAACTCCACCGTCTCGCCGGCGGCCAGCGCCAGCTCGGTCTTGCCGCCGCCTTCGGTCACGATCAACGTCCGCGTCTGGGCGTCCTTGTTGACCGCGCTGGCGGCAAAAGCCGAACCGCCCAGGGCCAGGAAAGCGATGGCGGCAACGACAGACTTCCACATTGCAATTCCGGTGTTTCCACACCGCCTCTGTTCAATTTCGCAAGGCATTCTCGCCCTTTGCGTGAGAGCTTATATGAGATGTAACGTGAACCGCAACTGAATGCCGCATTCATGCCACAATCGGCTTCGGCGGCCGCCAAAGCTAGTCGGGGTCGGGCTTGCGGCCTCTTCTCTTGGTTTTAGCCAGACGCGCCTGCTCGGCCGCGGCCTCCGCTTCCAGCCGCTCGCGTTCGGCGAATTCGGCCTCGATCTTGTCGTCGTCGATCGGCCATGGCTCATGCTTCTTGCTCTCGACCACGGCGCGGGGCGCCGACGGGATCTCGATGTGCTCGTCTTCGAAGATGTCGAAGATCGCGAATCGGATGTCGTTCTGGACGATGCTGCCGTTCAACACGTCGGCCACGAACACGCGGATCTCGAATTCCAGTGCAGCCGGGCCGAAATTGGCAAACAGCACAAAGGGCTCGGGGTTCTTGAGCACCATCGGATGGGCGCGGGCAATGCCGAGCAGGACGGCGTGGACGCGCTTGACGTCGCTGCCATAGGCGACGCCCACCTTGATGTCGACGCGGCCAAGCTTGTTGCGGTGCGTCCAGTTGCCGACCGCATTGTTGATGAGGTTCGAGTTCGGCAGGATCACCGACTGGCGCTGGAACGTCTCGATCTCGGTGGCGCGCACGCTTATCTTTCTGACCGTGCCGCTGATGTCGCCGGCGACGATCCAGTCCCCGACCTTGAACGGTCGCTCGGCAAGCAGGATCAGCCCGGAGACGAAGTTCGAGACGACGTTCTGCAAGCCGAAGCCGATACCCAGCGAAAGTGCGCCGGCGACCAGCGCCAGATTGGAAAGATCGATGCCCGCCGCCGATATGCCGACCAGCGCTGCAAGCGCGACGCCGGCATAGCCAACCGCCAGCCGGATCGAATTGCGCACGCCGGTGTCGACCTTGCCGCGCGCCATGACCGAGCCGTCGAGCCAGCCCTGGAACCAGCGCGTGAGAAAATAGCCGATGGCGAAGACGACGATGCCGGTGAGGATGCCGAGCACCGAGATGGTCACCGACCCGATGGTCACGCCCGTTGCAAGCTTAAAGGCCCAGGTTTCGATATCGCCGGGCTGGAAGCCCCACATCAAGAGGATCAGCGGCAGGAACACCAGCACGATCATCAGGTTGATGGCGATGCTGACCACCAGACCGAGCTGGTCGAGCGCGGTGTCCTCATAGCTGGAATTGGCTGACAGCCAGCGCCCGACCGAAGTGTCGGCGAAGCCGCCCTCCTCGCCGATCGCCCGCGCCGACAGAAAGCCGATATAGGCGGTGATCAGCGTGGTGCCGGTGACGACGACCTGAATAGAGACGAAAAGCGCAAGACCGATATAGCCGAGCAGTGCCGCGGCGATTGTGGAGACGCCGAGCCCGATGGCAATGAAGCGAAGCCAGGCCGGCCACGGGCGCCACGAGCCGTCCTTCGCCCTGAAAGGCTTCAGCACTCCCATCAGGATCAGGATGACGCCCACGATGACGGTGGCAACGAAGCTCCTGGCGATCGTCAGCGAAAGCGGCGAGCCCATCTTCTCGTTGACGACGGACAGGAAGTAGTTGAAGCCGAGGACCACGGCCATGGCGGTGGCCAGCCGCACCAGCCAACGCGCCGGTCCGTTTGCGACTGGAATAAGCCGCCAGTTCGGCAGCCGCGGCTCAAGGGCGGCATTGGTCAGCCGGTTGACGCAGAACGCCACCGCGACGACCGAGAGCAGCGCGTTGAGGAATTCGCCGATGTCGCCGCGCAGGACGTTGTAATAGTTGAAGAAGAACACGGTCGAGGCGAGGAACGCGCCGAGCGCCACGGTCGGCAGCAGCGTCGACCAGAACGCCACCGAAAGCCGGCTCAGGTACGACGGCTCTTCCACCGAAGCATCGGCCTCGAAGATGCGGCCGAAGAGACGCCTGCCGCCGATCAGCAGCACGGCCGCCAGCGCCAGCGCCATCAGCGTCGCCGCAAGCATCGCCTGGAACTTGAACTTCAATGCGAAGGTGAGCCAGGACGCCACCGCCTTATAGAGGCCGGTGAACTGGTCGTGCGCGTCGGAAAAGGCCTGCGGGCTCAGCGCATCGCTCAATTCGTAGCGTTTCGTCAGAACGCTGCGGAAAAGCTGACTGCGTAGCGTGGCGATCCTGTCGACCAGCCCGCTGATGCGGATGGACAGGTTCTGCGCGCCGGCGACCACGGCGTTGATCTCGGCCTTCTCGGCCGTAAGCGCCGCGCGCTCGTTGGCGACGATCGCCGGCTCCGGCGGCTGCCCCTGGGCCGGCGGCGGCCCCAATACCTGGATGCGCGCATTGATGTCGTTGAGGCGTGATCGGAACGCGAGCGCGCTGTTCAGCGCCGCCCGTGAAATATCCTCGAGCTGCAAGCGGATATCGACAAGGCCGGCGTCGTCCTGGTCTGGGGCGCTTAACTTCTTCTCCAGTCCGTCGGTCTTGGCCGTCAGATCCTGGATGGCCTTGGTCTGGTCGGCGATGAGCTGCGTGGAGCCCTGGCCGATCGCCTGCGCCATCGCGCCGGGCGAGGGCTGCGCCGCGACGGCGACAATGGCGATCAGGATCAGGCGGAGCAGTCGGAAAATCATGACGTGACGGGCGACTCACGGCCGAAAAATCTTCGAAAATCCTGCCCTTGATAAAGACCGGCCTATCAGGCGGCAAGACGTCTCCATCCGCGGGCCTCGGCGCGGATCGAAGTCGGCCTGTCGAAAAGCGATGGCGCAATCTTGGCTTTGCGCTTCTCGCCTGCTCTATAATCTGCCGGCTCGCACCAAAAGGACGACAGGAAGAATGGCGGAATACTCAGCCTTTTCGCTGCTCAAGAACGCGCTCAACGGCAACCAGGACTGGAAACCGGCCTGGCGCAAGCCGGACCCCAAGGCGTCCTATGATGTGATCGTCATCGGCGGCGGCGGCCATGGGCTCTCGACCGCCTATTACCTCGCCAAGGAGCACGGCATCACCAATGTCGCTGTGCTGGAAAAAGGCTGGCTGGGCTCGGGCAATGTCGGCCGCAACACCACGGCAGTGCGCTCCAACTATCTTTTGCCGCAGAACACCCGCTTCTACGAGCATTCGATGAAGCTGTGGGAGAACCTGTCGCATGACCTCAACTACAACGTCATGTTTTCGCAGCGGGGCTGCCTGAACCTCGCGCACACACCGGCTCAGCTCGACGACTATGCAAGGCGCGGCAATGCCATGCGCCATCTCGGCGTCGACGCCGAGCTGATGAGCGTCAATGAGATCAAGCGGCTTGTTCCGGCCCTGGACGTTTCGGGCTCGGCGCGATTTCCAATCCTTGGCGGGCTGATGCAGCCGCGTGCCGGAACCGCGCGCCACGACGCCGTCGCCTGGGGCTATGCGCGCGGCGCCGACCGGCGCGGCGTCGACATCATCGAGAATTGCGAGGTCACCGGCTTCCTGCGCGACGGCGACCGCATCACCGGTGTGACGACGACGCGCGGCGATATCCGCGCCAAGAAGGTGGCGCTTGCGGTGGCCGGCAGCACCGGCCAAGTCATGCAGCTTGCCGGCATTTCGCATATGCCGATCGAAAGCCACGTTCTGCAGGCCTTCGTCTCGGAATCGCTGAAGCCGATCATCGGCACCGTTCTCACCTTCGGCATGGGCCACTTCTACATCTCGCAATCCGACAAGGGCGGCCTCGTCTATGGCGGGGACCTCGACGGCTACAACAGCTATGCCCAGCGCGGCAGCCTGCCCGTCGTCGACGAGGTGATGAGCGAGATGCTGGCACTGTTCCCGGGCCTGGCGCGGGTGCGCATGCTGCGCTCCTGGGGCGGGCTTTGTGACATGACGATGGACGGTTCGCCGATCATCACCACCGGCCCGCTGCCCGGCATGTATCTCAATTGCGGCTGGTGTTATGGCGGCTTCAAGGCGACACCAGCCTCAGGCTGGTGCTTTGCCTGGACCATCGCCAAGGACGAGCCGCACGAGTTCAACGCGCCCTTCACGCTCGACCGTTTCTATCGGGGCCTCATCATCGACGACAAAGGCCAGGGCGCGACGCCGCGGCTGCATTAGGTTTCGAATCATATGCTGATCACTTGTCCCTATTGCGGCCCGCGCGATGTCATTGAGTTCACCTACCAGGGCGACGGCAACCGCGAGCGGCCGCAGCCGGCCTCGCAGGATCTCGACGCCTGGAATGCCTATGTCTACGACCGGCTGAACCCGGCCGGCGACCACAATGAGATCTGGCAGCATTCCGGCGGCTGCCGCGCGCATCTGCGGGTGGTGCGAAACACCTTAACCCATGAAATCTTGAGCACTGCCTTTGCCCGTGGCGGACACAAGTCCGCGGGCCACAAAGCGGGAGGCCACCAGTGAGCCCTCGCCGCACAGAAACCGGCGGCCGCATCGACCGGCTGCGCACCATCCGCTTCACCTTCGACGGCGCGCGCTATACCGGACACGCCGGCGACACGCTGGCTTCGGCGCTGCTCGCCAATGGCGTGACGCTGTTCGGCCGTTCGTTCAAATACCATCGCCCGCGCGGCCTGCTCGCCGCCGGCGTCGAGGAACCGAACGCTCTGGTGACGGTGCTGCGCGGCGAGGTGCGCGAGCCCAACATTCCCGCCACCATGGTCGAGATCTATGACGGGCTCGTCGCGGTCAGCCAGAACCGCTCCCCCTCGCTCGCCTGGGATATCGGCGCGCTCAACCAGCTCGGCGGCAAGCTCCTGTCGGCCGGCTTCTATTACAAGACCTTCATGGGACCGGTGATCGGCCCGTTGAAAGGCACGCGCTTCTGGATGTTCTGCGAGCATTTCATCCGCCGCGCCGCCGGCCTCGGCAGAGCCGGCACCGCGCCCGATACCTCGCGCTACGAGCGCATGAACGCCTTCTGCGACGTGCTGGTCGTCGGTTCCGGCCCGGCCGGGCTGATGGCGGCGAAGGCCGCGGCCGACCAAGGCGCCCGCGTGATCCTGGCCGAGCTCGAAGCAAAGTTCGGCGGCTCCGCCAACTGGTCGGGCGAAACCATCGACGGGGCGTCGGCAGCCGACTGGGCGGCGCGCATCGTCGGCCAGCTCGAAGGCAATGACAATGTCCGCCTTCTGCCGCGCACGACGGTGTGGGGCTATTACGACGGCAACACGCTGGCCGCGCTCGAACGGGTGACGGACCACAAGGAAGTTCCGGCCAAGGGCGAGCCGCGCCAGCGCTACTGGGCGATCCGCGCCAAAACGGTGGTTCTCGCCACCGGCTCCTTCGAGCGTCCGCTGGTATTCCCCGGCAACGATCGTCCGGGCGTCATGCTGGCGCATGCGGCCGAACGTTACGCCAATGAATATGGCGTGCTGCCCGGCGAACGCATCGCACTGTTCACCAACAATGACAGCGCCTATCGCTCCGCCGTTGCACTGAAGAAGGCCGGGGCCGCCGTCGTCGCCATCGTCGATGTCCGCAGCGACGTGTCGAACGAGATGAGCAGGCTGGCGAGCCAGGCCGAAGCAGAGCTGCTTGCCGGCCATGCCGTGGTTGCAACCGAAGGCGGCAAGGCGCAGACCGGTCTCAACGTCCGGCGCTTCGAATTGATGAGCGGCGCGCTGAGCGGCGACGAGCGCAGCATCCATGCGGACTGCCTGTTGATGTCGGGTGGCTGGTCGCCGACGATCCATCTCGCCAGCCAGGCTGGAGCCAGGGCCATATGGAACCCTGCCAGGCAGGCCTTCCTGCCCCCGCAGCCGACGCAGCGCTGGATCGGCGCCGGCGCCTTCACCGGCAGTTTCTCGACCGCGGAAGCCATTGCCGAAGGCCGCGCGGCTGGCATTCAGGCCGCCGGCGGAAGCGCGTCCTCCGCTCCGCTACCCGTCGTGGAGGCCGTCCCCGGCGAACCGGATCCGGCACCCGTCTTCGAGATCAAGGCCAAGGGCAAAAGCTTCGTCGATTTCCAGCACGACGTGACCGCCGAGGATGTGCGGCTCGCGCACCGCGAGGGCTTCGTCTCGGTCGAGCATCTGAAGCGCTACACCACGCTCGGCATGGCGACCGACCAGGGCAAAAACTCGAACGTGCCTGGCCTCGCCATCATGGCCGAGGCGCTGGGCAAGCCGATCCCCGAAGTCGGTACGACGCGGTTCCGGCCGCCCTACACGGCCGTGTCGATCGGCTCGCTGGCGGCCGAGCGTTTCGGCGACCTGAAGCCCGAGCGGCTCACGCCGATGCATGACTGGCACATCGACAACGGCGCAACCGTGTATGCGGCCGGTCTCTGGTACCGCCCGATGATCTACGGCCTCGCCGGCGAGACGGTCGAGCAGGCCTATGTCCGCGAGGCCGCGGCAACGCGTGAGAGCGCCGGCATCGTCGATGTCTCGACGCTTGGGAAGATCGCCGTTCAGGGCCCGGATGCGGCGGAATTCCTCGACCGCGTTTACACGAACATGTTTTCCACCCTCACGGTCGGCAAGGCCCGCTACGGCCTGATGCTGCGCGAGGATGGGCTTGCCTTCGACGACGGCACCACATGGCGGCTTGGCGAACAGGATTTCCTGATGACCACCACCACCGCCAATGCCGGCAAGGTGATGCAGCATCTGGAATATTTCCTCGACGTGATCTGGCCGGAACTGAAGGTCACCGTCACCTCCGTCACCGACGAGTGGGCGGGGGCCGCGATCGGGGGACCGAAAGCCAGGGCGATCCTTGCTGCCTGCGTGAAGGGCACGGCCGTCGACAACGCCGCGCTTCCGTTCATGGGCATTGTGCACGGTGAGATCGCCGGCGTGCCGGTGATGATTTGCCGCCTCTCCTTCTCCGGCGAGATGGCCTTCGAGGTCTATTCCGGCGCCGGCTATGGAATGCGCGTTTGGGAGGCTCTCATCGAGGCCGGCAAGCCTTTCGGCCTGGTCGCCTACGGGCTCGAGGCGCTTGGCACCATGCGCATCGAGAAGGGCCACGTCACCGGCGCGGAGATCGACGGCCGCACCACGGCGCGCGACCTGCATCTCGACTGGATGCTGTCGAAGAAGAAGCCCTTCATCGGTTCCGCCATGATGGACCGCGAAGGGCTGATCGCTCCGGACCGGCTGGAACTGGTCGGCTTGATCGCTCTCGACAACCGCGCGCTCAACGGTGGCGGACATATCGTCGAGGAACTGGACGCAGAGAACCCGCACGATTCGATCGGCCATATCACCGCCTGCTGCTATTCGCCGGCGCTCGGCAAATACATAGCGCTTGCGCTGGTCAAAGGCGGCAAGGGGCGCCACGGCACGCGCGCCTTCGTCTCCGATCCGCTGCGCAACCGGTTCGGGCCGGTCGAGATCGTCTCCAACCATTTCTACGATCCGGACGGGAGCCGCATGCATGGTTGAACGACAACTTCCCGAGCGGCAATTGCCTGAGCGCCTGTCGCCGCTTGAACCGGTCTATCATCCAGGCTCGCACGGCAATTTCGAGCATGGCGTTGACGTTATCCTGTCCGAAACGCGGCCGGGCTCGATCCTGCAGCTCGCAGCATGGCCGGGCGAGGAGAAGCGGCTGATGTCCGGCATATACAAGGTGACAGGCCTTGCCCTGCCGGATGGAGCCGGCGGCGGCGTCGTCAACGGCGCGAAAGCCGCGTTCGGATTCGCGCCGGGCAAATTCACGGTGGTTGACGAGGCCGAGGGCTTGGCTTCCGCGTTCACGGGCCTCATCACGCCCTCCATCGGCACGATTACCGATCTCTCGCATGGCCGTACCGCGATTCGCATTTCTGGGCCCAAAGCGGAGTGGGTGATGGCGAAATTCTTCGCTATCGACTTCGCCTTGCCGGCCTTCCCGCTCGGAGCCGGCCGCTCGACCAACCACCACGATATCTTTGCACAGATCCAGCGCACCGGTGGCGACCAATTCGACATCTATGTGTTCCGCTCCTTCGCGCGCTCCTTTTGGAAGGCCTTGTGCCACGCGAGCGAGGAAGTCGGCTACGAGGTGCACTGAGCGCAATTGCAGGAAACTGCGTGGCGGTTTTCCCTGCCGACTTGCCTCTGAGCAGGCCGCACTCGGGGATTGGTTCAGCCGGCGCGTGGCACTATCGACGGCCACAACTGCCGCTTGAGCCTTGGGCCAGCGAAGACGATAGATAAGGAAACGCGGGCTCTCGGAGCCTCAGGCAACCGGTTCGACAACATCCTTCCATGACCGCAGAGACTACGGCGACAGCCACGACCCGCTTTGCTCCGGCGGGCGACCCGTCGCTGCTGTTGCCGGCGACCGTCGCCTGCGGCGTGTTCATGACCAGCCTCGACCAGAATGTCATTGTGACCGCGCTGCCCGGCATCGGCGAAAGCCTGAGCCGCCCGCCGAGCCAGCTCGGGCTTTTGATCACCGTCTATGTCGCGAGCCTCATCGTCACGATGCCTCTCGGCGGCTGGCTGGCCGACCGCTTCGGCCTGCGCAACGTCTATTGCTTTGCGCTGCTGGTCTTCGCCAGCGCCTCGGCCCTCTGCGGCCTGTCGGAAAACATCTGGATGCTGGTCGGCTCTCGCGCGCTGCAGGGCTTCGGCGGTGCGCTGATGGGCACCCTCGGGCAGGTCGTGATCCTGTCGAGCTTTCCGCGCGACCGCACGCTCAGGATCAACATGTATATTTCGCTCGCCGGCCAGTCCGGCCCGCTGGTCGGGCCCCTCGTCGGTGGCGCGCTGACCACTTACGTCTCGTGGCGCTGGATCTTCTACATCAACATACCGATCGCGCTGACGGCCGCGTTGCTCGCGGCCTCGCTGTTCCCCACGACCACCAAGCCGGTCCGCACGCCCTTCGATTTTCCCGGCTTCCTGCTAGTCGGCGGCGGCATGGCGCTGCTCGTCTTCGGCATGGATTCGCTTGCCGCGAAGGACGCCGCCGCCAGCATTATCGGCGTCGAGCTTGGCCTGGCAATCGCCATCCTCACCGTCGCCGCCTTCTATTGTCTGCGGGCCCGAAACCCTTTGCTCGACCTCAATCTGCTGCGTATCCGCACCTTCCGCATCAGCTTTCTGACCGGCGGCGGGCTCGACACGATAGGGCTAAGCTCCGTTGTCTTCCTGCTGCCGCTGATGTTCCAGCTCGGCTTCGGCATGAGCGCGGTGCAGGCCGGATCGCTGACCTTCGTCGCGGCGATCGGCTCGCTGCTGATGCGCTTCTTCATGCCGCGCATCTTGAACCGCTTCGGCTTCAAGCGGGTTCTGATCGTCAACACGCCGATCGCCGCCCTGCTGGTCGCCGGTTTTGCCTTGATGCAGGAAAGCACGCCTACCTGGATCGTGCTTGCCTACATCTTCGCCTTCGGCCTTTTCCGTTCGGTGCAGTGGGCCTCGACCGGCAACCTCGCCTACTCGGACATCGCGCCCGAGCAGCTCTCGCGCTTCAGCGCCCTGTACTACATCCTTTGGCAGCTGGCGGTGGCGATCAGCGTCGGTCTGGCCGCTGCGATGCTCTCGCTGCTCGCCGGCGGCGGCCAGGCGAGCGTCAACGACTACCGGCTCCTGTTCGTTGTCGAAGGCTTGATCACGCTTTGCGCGCTGCTCGCCTATTTCAGGCTCACGCCGCAGGACGGTGCCCATGTCAGCGGCCATGGCGGGCATATCAGCACGGATTAGCCTATCGGGCTGCGATCCGCGCCGGAGAGCTACTTCGCGAACGTCACCCAGTCTTCGAGCGGCGCGCGGTCGGTACGGAATTCGTTCTCGGGCTTGGACGTGTCCTCATAGCCAAGCGCCATACCGCAGACCACGATCTCCTCGTCTGGTATGTCGAGCACCGGGCGGATCTGCCGGTGATAGGGCGCGAAAGCCGCCTGCGGGCAGGTATGCAGGCCCCTGCCCCGTGCCGCGACCATGATGTTCTGCAGAAACATGCCGTAGTCGATCCACGAGCCCTTGTTCAGCCGCCGGTCGACCGTGAAGATCAGGCCGACGGGCGCGTCGAAGAAGACGAAGTTGCGGTCGTGCTGCGCCCGCATCCTGTCGACTTCGCGCCGGCCGATGCCGATCGCGCCGTAGAGGCCGAAACCGTTGGCGCGACGCCGGCTGAGATAGGGCTCGAAGAACTGGTCGGGATAGTAACGGTACTCGTCCCATTCGGCCTTTTCGGCGCGGATGCCCGAATTGAGGATGGCGTCGCTGATGCGCCGCTTCACCTCGCCCTTGGTCACATAGACACGCCAGGGCTGCATGTTGGTGCCCGAGGGTGCCCTTGCCGCGACCGTCAGGATGGCGCGGATTGTGCTGTCGTCGACCATGTCGGGCAAAAACGCGCGTACCGACCGGCGCGACATGATCGCCTCGTCGACGATCGCTGCGTCGAGCGCGCTCCGGTTATTCTTCTCCAGCATGGGCCGTCCCTTCACGCATGGCTGGACCCGGCAACCCGATTCCCGCAGCGACCATAGGCAGACACAAATAACTAACTGGTCCTCGACCGGACGCCCCACTCGCCATTCGATGGCGAGGCTTTGCATCAACCGCCAAAATGGCGCAAGCAAATCTTGCGTAGCATGAAAATTCACTTGATTTTTTCATGCGCTTGCTTTTTCATGAAATTTGAGCAGATTTTTTCACGAGGAGCGGGTGACCTCGACCGCCATCAGATCGGAGCAGGACAATGGCGAGCGGCTGCTGGCCGGCGACATCCGTGCACTGCGCAAGGCCCGCGGGTTGACGCTTGCCGAGATCGCTCTGAAGCTCGACCGCTCGGTAGGTTGGGTCAGCCAGGTCGAGCGCGGCCTGTCGGTCCCTTCGCTTGGTGATCTGCGGGCCTTCGCCGAACTGTTCGGAGTGCCGCTTAGCCTGTTCTTTAGCCATGATGTGCCTGCCGAAGAGGAGCGCGGCGTGGTTGTGCGCGCCGGCAGCCGCCGCTCGCTTGGCACAAGCGAATCGGGCCTCGTGGAGGAGCTTCTGTCGCCCGATCTTGGCGGTAGCTTCGAGATGCTGCGCTCGGTCTTCGCGCCGGGCGCGGAACTGAACACCGAAGCACGGCGTCCGACCGAGGAAGCGGGCTACGTCGCGTCGGGCACTTTCGAACTCGAGATCGGTGGCGTCTGGCATCGGCTCAGCGAAGGCGACTCGTTCCGCTTCGAAGGCAAGCCGTTCCGCTGGCGCAATCCTGGCGCCGAGCCGGCGGTCGTCATCTGGGTGGTTTCGCCACCGGTGTACTGAACCAAATGCATGGCGCCCAAAACTGTGCAGCGGTCTTTGGGACAGGGCCTGCGTGAAACAAAGAATCAAAAGCGCGTCCCGACGCGCTTTGGACGTTGGAGGAGAACATGGCCGGTTTGCCGACCACGGCACGCGTGGTGATCATCGGAGGCGGTGTCGTTGGCGCCTCCTCACTTTACCACCTTTGCAAGGCGGGCTGGACCGACTGCGTGCTCTTGGAAAAGAACGAGCTGACCTCCGGCTCGACTTGGCACGCGGCCGGCAACGTGCCGACCTTCTCGTCGTCCTGGTCGCTGATGAACATGCAGCGCTATTCTACCGAGCTCTACCGGGGCCTCGCCGACGCGGTCGACTATCCGATGAACTACCATGTCACCGGCTCGTTGCGGCTCGCCCACACCAAGGAGCGCATGCAGGAGTTCCAGCGCGCCAAAGGCATGGGCCGCTATCAAGGCATGGACATCGACGTCGTCGGCCTCGACGAGATCAAGCGCCGTTACCCCTTCATCGAGACGCATGAGCTGAAAGGCGCGCTCTACGACCCGAGCGACGGCGACATCGATCCCGCGCAATTGACGCAGGCGCTTGCCAAGGGTGCGCGCGACATGGGCGCGAAAATCATCCGCTTCTGCCCGGTCACCGGCGTTCGCCGCGAAAACGGCGAATGGGTGGTGGCGACGCCGCAGGGCGAGATCCGCTGCGAGATCGTGATCAATGCCGCCGGCTATCGCGCCGCCGAAGTTGGAAAAATGTTCGGCCGCGAAGTGCCGATGATGGTGATGAGCCATCAATATATCCTGTTCGAGGAAATCCCCGAGCTGGCCGCATGGACCAAGGAACAGGGCAAGAAACTGCCGCTGCTGCGCGACGTCGACACCTCCTACTACCTGCGCCAGGAAAAGACCGGCATGAATCTCGGTCCCTATGAGCGCAATTGCCGCGCGCATTGGGTCGGCCACAACGATCCGATGCCGGAGGATTTTTCCTTCCAGCTTTTCCCGGACGATCTCGACCGTCTCGAGCATTACCTTGCCGACGCCGTTGCCCGTGTGCCGATCCTCGGCACCGCAGGCCTTTCCAAGGTGATCAACGGGCCGATCCCTTATGCGCCGGACGGCAATCCACTGATCGGTCCGATGCCCGGCGTGCCGAACGCTTTCGAGGCCTGCGTCTTCACCTTCGGCATTGCGCAAGGTGGCGGCGCCGGCAAGGTGCTGGCCGAATGGGTGACCGAGGGCCAGACCGAATGGGACATGTGGTCCTGCGATCCGCGCCGCTTCACCGCCTTTGCTTCGGCACCCGACTATTGCGTTGCCAAAGGCATGGAGATCTACGGCAACGAATACGCCATCCAGTTCCCGCGCCACGCCTGGCCGGCCGGCCGCGACCGCAAGCACTCGCCGCTGCATGAGCGCGTCAAAGCGCAGGGTGGCCAGTTCGACGCTTATAATGGCTGGGAACGCGCCACTTGGTATGCGCAACCGGGCGACGACATTTCGGAAGAATCAACGCTGACTTTCCGCCGCGACGGGCCATGGCAGCAGCGCGTTCGCGAGGAATGCCTGGCTGTGCGCGACGCAGCCGGCATCCTCGACCTGCCCGGCTTCTCGCGTTTCAACCTCGAAGGTCCGGGCGCCGCCGAATGGCTGGCCCTGCAGGTCACCGGCCTCGTGCCGAAGCCCGGCCGCATCGGCCTGGTTTATTTCGCGGACGATAAGGGCCGCATCGTTACCGAAATGTCGGTCGTGCGCCATGGCGAGGACCAGATGACGCTAATCACCGCGGCCGTCGCGCAGTGGCATGACTTCGAATGGTTGAAGTCGCGCATGCCGGCCGATGCGGCCTTCAGGCTGACCGATCGCACGGAGGAATACTCAACCCAGATTCTCGCCGGCCCGAACTCGCGCGCTATCCTTGCTGACGTCTGCGACGCCGATCTCTCCCTGCCTTGGCTGACGCATCAGGAGACGACCATCGCCGGCCGCTGGGCGAAGCTGGTGCGCGTCTCCTTCGCCGGCGAGCTCGGTTGGGAGATCCACACCAAGGTCGCGGACACGGCTACCGTCTTCGACGCGGTCTGGGCCGCCGGCCAGAGGCATGGCCTAAAGCCCTTCGGCATGTACGCGCTGGATTCGCTTCGGCTGGAAAAAGGCTACCGCGCCTGGAAAGGCGACCTCTCGACCGACTATTCGATCCTGCAGGGCGGGCTCGAACGCTTCGTCAAATGGGACAAGCCCGACTTCCGCGGCAAGGCGGCGCTGCTCAACGAAAGGCAGCAGGGCGTGAAGAAGCGCTTCGTCACGCTGGTCGTAGAAAACCCCGGCGATTGCGACGCGCCCTATATGTCGACGCTCTGGCATGACGGCAAGATTGTCGGCGAGACGACGTCGGGCGGCTGGGGCCATCGCGTCGACAAGTCGATCGCGCTCGGCATGCTGCGTTCCGACCTGACCGAGCCCGGCACGGCGGTCGAGGTCGAAATCTTCGGCGACCGTTTCAAGGCGGTGGTGCAGAAGGACGAGCCGCTGTGGGATCCGAAGAACGAAAGGTTGAGAGCATGACATCCGTCATTCTTACCGATGGCGGCATGGGCCAGGAGTTGGTCCGTCGCAGTCAGTCCGAACCGACGCCTTTGTGGTCGGCCAGAGTGCTGATCGACGAACCGGAACTGGTGCGCGACCTGCATGCGGAATTCATCCGTGCCGGCGCTCGCGTCATCACCATCAACACCTATTCGGCCACGCCCGAGCGCCTGGCGCGCGAGGGCGCGGAAGAGCTGTTTAAGCCTCTGCAGAAGCGCGGCATCGAGCTCGCCCGGCAGGCGCGCGACGAAGCGGGTGAAGCCGCCATCGCCGGCTGCCTCTCGCCTCTGTTCGGCAGCTACGCGCCGGCGCTGACCATCTCCTTCGAGGAGACGCTCGGCATCTACCGCCGCATCGTCGCCGAACAGGCAGAAGGCGTCGATTTGTTCCTGTGCGAGACCATGGCTTCCGCCGACGAGGCTCGCGCGGCGGTCACCGCGGCATGCGAGAGCGGCAAGCCGGTCTGGGTTTCCTGGACGCTCGCCGACCACGGCACGCCCCGCCTGCGCAGCGGCGAGAGCATTGCCGCCGCGGCTAGCGCCCTCGGCGATCTGCCGGTGGCGGCACGGCTGCTCAACTGCTGCCGGCCCGAAGCCATTGCCGCCGCATTGCCGGAGCTGCTGGCCCTCGGCGGTCCGGTTGGCGCCTATGCCAATGGCTTCACCTCGGTCGAGGCGCTCAAGCATGGCGGCACGGTCAACGTGCTGCACGCGCGCCATGATCTCGATCCGCACGCCTATGCCGACCAGGCGATGGGCTGGGTCGAGGCTGGCGCCAGCATTGTGGGCGGCTGTTGTGAAGTCGGGCCGGCTCACATCGCTGCGCTACGCGACCGGCTCATCCAGGCCGGCCATCACATCTCGGGAGTAGCCTGATGCCAAAACCATCAAAGCGCATTGCCGGCATCGTGCCATCGGGCAAAGACGGCTGGGAGGTCCATTTCGCCGCCTGGACCCGCAGGGCAGCCGGCGAGGACATCATCGTGCTCTCGGTCGGCGACCATGATTTCGACACGCCGTCGCAAACGATCGAGGCCTGCGTCAACGCCGTCCGCGGCAGCAACCACCACTACACGCCGCTTCCCGGCCTGCCGCGCCTGCGCAAGGCGATGGCGGCGGCCTCCTCCGCCTGCACCGGCGTCCTGACGGAGCCCGACGAGGTCATCGCCACGGCCGGCGGTCAGGGCGCGCTCTACGCCGCCGTGCAGGGCGTGCTCGACCCCGGCGATCACGCGATCGTCGTCGCGCCTTATTATGCCACCTACCCCAACACCTTCAGCGCCGCCGGCGCCAGCTTCACCGTGGTCGAGACGCCGGCCGAGGACGGCTTCCAGCCGCGCGCCGACAGGATCCGCGCGGCGCTCAGGCCCAACACGCGCGCCATCCTGATCAACACCCCGAACAACCCGACAGGCGCAGTCTATTCGCGCGAACGGCTCGAGCAATTGGCCGAAATCTGCAAGGAGCACGATCTCTGGCTGCTATCCGACGAGGTCTACTGGACGCTCGGCGGCGGCGAGCACATCTCGCCGCGCTCGCTGCCCGGCATGTCCGAGCGCACGCTGGTCATCAATTCCATGTCGAAAAGCCACGGCATGACCGGCTGGCGCATGGGCTGGCTCACCGGCCCGAAGGCGATGATCGCGCTGATGACCGATCTCAACCTGGTGACCACCTACGGCCTGCCGGCCTTCATCTCGATCGCTTGCGCCGAGGCGCTTGAAAACCACTACGGCGTGGACGAAATAGCCGAGCGTTACGCCGGGCGCCGCGCCGTGTTCCTCGACGCCATTCGCGGCGCAAATGAAGTCACCGTGCGCGGCTCCGAAGGCGGCATGTATGTCATGCTCGACATATCGGCCATCGAGCCCGACGACGAGAAATTCGCCTGGGCGCTGCTCGACAAGGAGAAGATCGGCGTCATGCCTGGCTCGAGCTTCGGCGAGGCCGCCGCCGGCCACATCCGCATCAGCCTCTGCCAGCCTGAACCTGTCCTTCAGGAAGCAGCGCTTCGCGTGCGCCGCTTCGCTTCCGACTACCGCCGCGAGGCCGCATGACCAAAACCATTCCAACCAAAGCTCGCGCGGTCATTATCGGCGGCGGCGTCTCCGGCTGCTCGGTCGCCTATCATCTGGCCAAGCTCGGCTGGACCGACATTGTGCTGCTTGAGCGCAAGCAGCTCACCTCGGGCACGACCTGGCACGCCGCCGGCCTGATCGGCCAGTTGCGCGCCTCGCAGAACATGACCCGGCTGGCGAAATACTCGGCCGACCTCTACGTCAAGCTCGAGGCGGAGACCGACGTCGGCACCGGCATGCGCCAGGTCGGCTCGATCACGGTGGCGCTGACCGAGGAACGCAAGCATGAAATTTATAGGCAGGCCTCGCTCGCCCGCGCCTTCGATGTCGACGTGCGCGAGATTTCGCCAACCGAAGTCAAGGAGATGTACCCGCATCTCAACGTCTCCGATGTGGTCGGCGCGGTACATTTGCCTCTCGACGGCCAGTGCGACCCGGCCAACATCGCCATGGCGCTGGCCAAGGGCGCGCGGCAACGCGGCGCGACGGTTATCGAAAACGTGAAGGTCACCAAGGTCCACACCCGGAACGGCCGCGTCTCCGCTGTCTCCTGGGCGCAGGGCGAGGACCAGGGCACGATCGAGACCGACATCGTCGTCAACTGCGCCGGTATGTGGGCGCGCGAGCTCGGCCGGCAGAACGGCGTCACCATCCCGCTGCACGCCTGCGAGCATTTCTACCTCGTCACCGAGCCGATCCCCGGCCTCACCCGCCTGCCGGTGCTGCGCGTGCCGGACGAGTGCGCCTACTACAAGGAAGACGCCGGCAAGATGATGCTCGGCGCCTTCGAGCCGGTGGCGAAACCCTGGGGCATGGACGGCATCCGCGAGGATTTCTGCTTCGACCAGTTGCCCGAGGACATGGACCATTTCGAGCCGATCCTCGAAATGGGCGTCAACCGTATGCCGATGCTGGGCACGGCCGGCATCCACACCTTCTTCAACGGCCCCGAGAGTTTTACTCCCGACGACCGCTACTATCTCGGCGAGGCGCCGGAACTCTTCGGCTACTGGATGGCGACCGGCTACAATTCGATCGGCATCGTTTCCTCCGGCGGGGCCGGCATGGCCCTGGCGCAGTGGATCAATGACGGCGAGGCGCCTTTCGACCTCTGGGAGGTCGACATCCGCCGCGCCCAGCCCTTCCAGAAGAACCGTCGCTACCTCAAAGAACGCGTCTCCGAAACGCTCGGCCTGCTCTACGCCGATCATTTCCCCTACCGCCAGATGGCGACATCGCGCGGCGTGCGCCGCTCGCCCTTGCATGAGCACTTGAAGGCGCGCGGCGCCGTCTTCGGCGAGGTGGCCGGCTGGGAGCGCGCCAACTGGTTTGCCCGCGAAGGACAGGAGCGCGAATACCGCTATTCCTGGAAGCGGCAGAACTGGTTCGACAACCAGCGCGAGGAACACCTCGCCGTGCGCAACGGCGTCGGCCTGTTCGACATGACCTCGTTCGGCAAGATCCGCGTCGAGGGCCGCGACGCCTATGCGTTCCTGCAGCGGCTCTGCGCCAATGACATGGACGTGGAACCGGGCAAGATCGTCTACACGCAGATGCTCAACGCCAAAGGCGGCATCGAGAGCGACCTCACCGTGACGCGGCTCTCGGAGACGGCCTATTTCCTCGTCGTGCCCGGCGCCACCTTGCAGCGTGACCTCGCCTGGCTGAGGCGGCACGTCGCCGACGAATTCGTCGTGATTACCGATGTAACCGCTGCCGAAGCGGTCATCTGCCTGATGGGCCCCGATTCGCGAAAGCTGATCCAGAAGGTGAGCCCCAACGATTTTTCCAACCAGGCCAATCCGTTCGGCACTTGCCAGGAAATCGAGATCGGCATGGGGCTGGCCCGTGCCCATCGCGTCACCTATGTCGGCGAGCTCGGCTGGGAACTCTATGTCTCGACCGATCAGGCCGCCCATGTCTTCGAGGCGATCATTGAAGCCGGCGCCGATGTCGGGCTGAAGCTCTGCGGCCTGCATACTCTGGATTCCTGCCGCATCGAAAAGGCCTTCCGCCATTTCGGCCACGACATCACCGACGAGGACCATGTGCTGGAGGCAGGCCTTGGCTTCGCGGTGAAGACGGCCAAGAGCGACTTCATCGGCCGTGACGCGGTGCTCAGGAAGAAGGAAGCAGGTCTCAACCGCAGGCTGGTGCAGTTCCGCCTCAAGGACCCGCAGCCGCTGTTATTGCACAACGAGGCGATTCTGCGCGACGGCATGATCGTCGGTCCGATCACCTCGGGCAATTACGGCCATCATCTCGGCGGCGCGATCGGGCTCGGTTATGTGCCCTGCGAGGGCGAGAGCGAGGCGGATGTGCTGGGCTCATCCTACGAGGTCGAGATCGCTGGCGAACGCTTCGCCGCGGAAGCATCGTTGAGGCCGATGTACGACCCGAAGGCTGAACGGGTGCGCATGTAGCACAGTGTTCCCTTCTCCCCGTTCAACGGAGAGAAGGTGCCCGAAGGGCGGATGAGGGGCAGAGCCACGCCTTTGCAAGTTGGCGCCGCCCCTCATCTGGCTGCCGCCATCTTCTCCCCGTTGAACGGCGAGAAGAGAGCTATCCTCAAAAACTTTCCAGCCTCGCCCTTACTTTCGCCAGAAACGCCGTCCGGCTCTTCGGCGTTGAGGAATCCATCAGGTAGTGCGCCAGGAAGAATGTCTTGCAGCGGGGGGCGCAGATGGCGCGCATGCCGCGCAGGATCGTCTTGCGGCCGGGCTGGCCGACAACGACGCTCCACCACGTCGGCGCGCCACAGGTGGTGATGACGCCGACCTTGGTCACATGGGTCATCAGCGATTGGATCCGGCCTCTGCCGCGCGGCAGCTTGAAGGCGATGTCGGTCGCCCACACGCGATCGAACCAGCCCTTCAGCATCGCCGGCAATCCGTACCACCAGGTGGGGTAGATGAAGAGGATCGCCTCGGCCCATTGCAGATGCTCGAAATGCGGCCGGAGCGCCGGATCCTCAGGCGCGCGCTCGTTATAGGAGCGCCGCTCTTCGCAGCTCATCACCGGATTGAACTTCTCGGCATAAAGATCGAGCAGCCTTACGTCCCAGCCTCGTCGCGTCAGCACTTCTATCGCCATGTCGCGGATCGCGGCGCAATAGCTCTCCGGCACCGGATGGCAATAGACCACCAGCACGCGCATCAGAATCGATCCATGCTGGCGGCCACCTTCGCCATGAAGGCCTTGCGCGTCTGATCCGTCGAAAGGTTCATCGAATAGTGTGCGAGGTAAGAGACGGGGGCGCCTGGCTTGATGGTGGCCCGCAGCGTGCGCTTCACCATTCTGCGCGGCGGATCGCCCATCAGCATGGCGCGAAAACGGCTGCCGCCATAGGTGGTGATGGCGGTGAGCTTGCGGATGTTGTGCAGCGTCGGCCGAACCTTGCCATCGACCAGCTTGAACGATACGCCGGGCAGGAAGACGCGGTCGAAGAAGCCCTTCAGGATCGCCGGATAGCCGTAATTCCAGACCGGAAACGACAGCACCAACGCTTCCGCCTCCCGAAGCCTTGCGATGTAACCGGCGACCGTGTCGTTCGGCCCGCGCTGATCGTGGTAGCCGAGCCGCTCTGCGCGCGTCATCCGCGGATCAAAGTCCTCGGCATAGAGGTCGCAGTCGTCGATCGTGTGGCCGGCCGCGCCGAGCCGCTCGACGATCGTCCGATGCAGTCCGGCGTTGAAGCTGGTCTCCACCGGATGTGCGTAGAGCACGAGGATGTTCACGGGAGTGGACCCCGAAGATCAGCGCGAGGCGCCCCTGTGGTCCTGTGCCAAATCTCTCCCCTAGAGGGGGAGATCATCCAAGGGCGCCGCGGCTTTCGCCAATCGCCAACGTGGCCGGCAGGCCAGAGGAGGGTACAGCGCCGGACGCTCATCGCGATCACCTCGCCTTTTGCAGCCCCTTGAACAGGAACGGCTTGCCGGAGCGATAGTCATAGCCCGGATTCTCCCAGGCAATCATCTTGCCGGGGTTGAGCAGCCCTTGCGGGTCGGTCTCGCGCTTGAAGGCAAGCTGAACCTCGTCGGTCTGCTTCATGCCGCCCTCTTCCAGCGTGTAGCGATGCGGGTTGAAGATCCAGCAGCCATTGTCCTCGTGGATACGGATGATCTCGTCGAGCCTTTCTTCCGTAGTGAAGCGGACCAGCGGCAGCCCGGCGGCGCCGATCGCGCCGTCGAAGCGGATAAATTCGAGATGCGCCGGCACCTCGTCGCCGAAGCGGTCGACCATCGCCTTGACGTATGCGAGATGGTCCGGCGACGGATAGCGCGCCTGCAGATAGGTGATCGTCGGATCGACCCTGATGGCGCGCAGCGTCGTGTGGTTCCAGGTCAGCTCGTAGGCCGGCGGCAATCCCTTGAGGTCGGTCTCCTGGTCGGTCCGGAAGACGATTTCGCCTTTGCTGGCCCGGACGAACGCGAGGAACCCATCCATCGCGTGCGGCGCGATCATGCACACCACGATGCTCTGCTCGCGCCGGAAGAACTTCTGGTGTCGCTTGAAATAATCGTAAGGAATGGGTGCCGCGATCGGCGCGATCAGCTTCGCCAATATGCCGTCCTGCTCGGCGAGGTCGTTGCCGAAGCCCGCTGCACCCATGAAATCGTCGAAGCCGACGATGACATCGACCCAATCGTAGGACGCCGTCAGCGGCATCTCAACCTCGGTGATGATGCCGTTGGTGCCATAGGCATGCATCACCTTGAGCACGTCCTCGCCCGAGAGGTCCATGACGCGCGGCTCCGCCTCCATCGTCACGGTCCGCAGCCGGATGACATTGCCGAGATCGCGCAATCCGCCCCAGCGGATCGAGCCGACGCCGCCAGAGCCGCCTGCGACGAAGCCGCCGATGGAGGCGGTGTTGTAGGTGGAGGGCGACATGCGCAGTTCCTGCGCGGAATGCGCCCGCGCGGCGCGATCGATGTTGGCCAGAACCGCTCCGGGCCCGGTCACCACGCGGCCCGGCGCGATCGCCTTCACTTCATTCATTTCGGCGAGGTTGAGCACCACGCCTCCTGACAGCGGCATCGCCTGTCCGTAATTCCCGGTGCCGCTGCCGCGCGGTGTGACTGGAACGCCGTGCCGGTGGCAGGCAGCCAAAACGCGGATCACCTCGTCCTCGTTCTTCGGCGTCACGATCAGGTCGCCGGTGACATGGTCGAGCTGTTGTTTGAGGACGGGGCTGTACCAGTAGAAGTCGCGGCTCTTCTGCTGGACGATGGCCGGATGGTCGTCGATCTTGAGGCCTTCGAGATCGCGCTTCAGCGCTGCGATATCCATCATCACACCATCAATTCGTCGAGTTCAGCATAGTCGGGCAGCCGGCGCTCGATCGCCCTGCCCTCGCGCACCACGATGCGATCCGATTCGGGCCGCGACAGCAATTCGGTCCAGCTGCGTCCCTTGAAGACGACGAAGTCGGCGCTGCCGCCGGCGGCGAGAGCGCCGACGCCTTCCAGCCGCATCACCTCGGCCGGCGTCGCCGCTATCGCTTTCGGCCAGTCACCGACAGGGTGGTCGAGGTGCAGGATCCGTGTCGCGTTGCGGTAGACCTCCAGCATATCGAGGTCGCCATAGGCGTAGAACGGGTCGCGCGTGTTGTCGGAAGCGACCGCCACCTTGATGCCGCGCGCCTTCATCTCGTGCAGCAGCGTCACGCCGCGCCAGCGCGGCGTGGTGTGGTTGTTGCGCCGGTCCTGCAGATAGAGGTTGCACATCGGCAGCGACACTACGGCCAATCCGGCCTTTGCGACCTTATCCAGCGTGTCGAGAACCTCGAGGTCGGGCTGGCGCGCCAGCGAGCAGCAATGGCCGATCAGGATATTGCCGTCAAAACCGTTCCACAGCGAAGCTTCGGCGATCTTCTTCAGCGAGACGGCCGCGACATCGTCGGTCTCGTCGGCATGGAAATCGAGGTCGAGCCCATGCTTGATGGCTTCAGCGAACACCTTGTCGAGCAGTTCCTCGAGGTCGGGCACCATGTAAGTGACAACGCCGAGCACGCCCTTGGCCGCGGCGACGCGTTTTGCCAGACGCTCGAACCAGGCCTTGTCGCGCACGCCTTCGATGCCAAGCAGACAGGCGGCCTGCAGCTCGATCCGGCCTCGCCATTTTTCCCGCATCGTCTCGAACACCGGCCAGGAAATTTCCTCTTGCGGCGCCACGCTGTCGAGATGCGTGCGCAAGGCCTTGGTGCCGTGCGCGTAAGCTGAGCTCAGCGAGAAATCCATGCGCCTCGCCACGTCCTCCGCGCTCCAGCGAGCGGTGCGGTCGGCGCCAGTTGCGTTGAGCGCGCCCATGAATGTGCCGTCGGGATTTGGCTTGCGCGGCCAGATATGGCCCTTGTCGATATGCGTATGGCAGTCGACGAAGCAGGGCAGCACGATGCGGCCGCCAAGGTCGATTGCGTCGAATGGCGGCTCGGCTTTGCCGTGCGCAATGATGCTAGCAATCTTGCCGTCGGCGACGGCAATGTCGGCAAGCGCAAAACCATCGGCATCGAAGCTTGCGGCAAGGCCCGGCGTCAGCGATTGATGAACGCGGACGTTGGCGAGCTGGTAACGACCAGAGGCTGGGATCAACATTCAGGCACCCTAGCGCTCCTGCTTCAGCGCGCTCTCGTGCCAGCGGCGCAGGATGAGATGCGACACCAGCGACAGCACCAGGAAGATCAGGATGCCGGTGAGCGAGATCAGGATCAGCGCCGCGAACAGCCTGGGAGCATTGAGCCGGTAGCCCGCCTCGATGATGCGCGAGGCGAGCCCGGACGATTGCCCCTGCGCGCCGGCGACGAACTCGGCCACCACGGCGCCGATCAGCGACAGGCCGCCGGCGATCTTCAGCCCACCGAGGAAATAGGGCATCGCCGCCGGCAGGCGCAGATAGCGCAATTGCTGCCAGCGGGTTGCTCCGTTGAGCTTGAACAAATCGCGCAGGTTGCGGTCGACCGAGTTCAGCCCGAGCGTGGTGTTGGAGAGGATCGGGAAGAAGGCGACGATCCAGGCACAGAGCAGGAGCTTGGTCGTTTGGTTGTTGATGTAGATGTTGATCAGCGGAAAGATCGCCACGATCGGCGTCACCTGCAGCACGATGGCGAAGGGGAAGAACGACATCTCCACCCATTTCGACTGCGCGAACAGCACCGCCAGCCCGACGCCGCCGATGACGGCAAGCAGCAGACTGAGGAAGGTGATCCTGAGCGTCACCAGCAGCGAAGAGAACAACAGCCCGGCATCGTCATGCAGCGTCTGCAGAACCACGCCCGGGCGCGGCAGGATGTATTGCGGGATCCCGTTCCAGACGCAGATGCGATCCCACAGCCAGATCGCAAGCACCATGATTGCCAGCGGCAGAACCCATTTGCCGATCCGCTCCAGCCGCTCCTGGCGGACGCGGCGCGCCTCTTCGGGGTCGAGCTTCAGGGCATTGTCTTCAATGGCCGTCATGATGAGGTCCGGCGGTTGAGTTGATGGCATTGACCAGCACGTCCGAGGCCTGCCGGCAGAGCGCCGCATAGTCGGGCGAAGTCCGGAATGCCTCGTCGCGCGGATAAGGCGCTTCGATTGCAAGCTCGCCGTGAACGCGGCCCGGTCGTGCCGCCATGACGACGACACGGCTGGAGAGGAACACGCTTTCGAAGACGCTGTGGGTGACGAAGACGACGGTAAACCGCTCGTCCTGCCAAAGCTCGAGAAGATCGTTGTTGAGCTTGAAGCGGGTAATCTCGTCGAGCGCCGCGAAGGGCTCGTCCATCAGAAGAATGCGCGGTTTGGTCACCATAGCCCGTGCGATCGAGACACGCATCTTCATGCCGCCGGAAAGCTCGCGCGGCACGGCATTCTCGAAACCGGTGAGGTGCACGCGCGACAGCATTTCCATCACCGCGGGCTTGGCCTCCGGGCGCGATACGCCTTTCAGCCTGAGCGGCAGCCAGACATTGTCGAAGACGCTGGCCCATGGCAGCAGCGTCGGCTCCTGGAAGACGAAGCCGATATTCAAGCGGTCGATCGAGCCGCGCCAGTCGAGTTGACCGGAGGTCGGCGTCGACAGGCCGGCGATCAACCTGAGCGCCGTCGACTTGCCGCAGCCCGAGGGCCCGAGCAGGCTTAGGAAATCGCCTTCGCGGATCGCCAGGTCGACCTTGCTCAGCGCCGTGACGCCGTTGGAAAAGACCTTGCCGACATTGCGTAAGGAAAGCAGCATCGGGCTCTCACCCGATGCCGTTGCCTGCGCCACTTTCTCCTGGATCATCTCAGGCAGGCCGCCTTACTTCTTCAGCTCCCGCCCGACCCCCTTGTTGATGAAGGCGAGCGTATAGGCCTTCTTGATGTCGATGCCCGGCTGCGCGACCTTGGCCTTGACCATCTTGTCGTAGAAGCTCTGGATGCGCGCTTCCGTCATGCCGCCGATGCCGAGCTTTTCCGTATCGCCGGAATCGACAATGCCGAACTTCTTCAGCTGTTCGATCGAGAAGGCGATCTGCTCATCCGTCATGTCCGGATTGTCCTTCTTGATCATCTCGTTGGCGGCCTTGTTGTCGCCGTAGAGGTAGTTGTACCAGCCCTTGGCCGAGCCATCGACGAAGCACTGCACCACCTCCGGCCGCTTGTCGATGGTGTCCTGCATCACCTCGATGGTCGTGGCATAAGTATCCCAGCCATTGTCGGCGAGCAGGAACTGGTTCGGCACGAAGCCGCCCTGTTTCTGCACCGCGAAGGGCTCCGACGTGACATAGCCCTGCTGGATCGACTTCTTGTTGGCGATGAAGGGCGCCGGATTGAAGGTGTATGGCACGCGCTTGGCGGCATCGAAGCCGAGATCGGTCACCATCCACTGGAAGAAGGTCTGCGCGCCCTCGTCGCCGAGGATATACTGGTCGGCGTTCTTCAGGTCCTCCCACTTGTCCAGCCCTTCGCCCGGATGGGACATGATGACCTGCGGGTCCTTCTGGAAGTCGGCGGCGACGACGCGCATCGGAATGCCCTGCTGCACGGCGTCGAAGGCCGAGAGCAGGTTGCCGCCCATGTAGAAATCGATCTTGCCGGCCAGCAGCATCGGCCGGCCGCTGACCTGCGGGCCGCCCTGCATGATGGTGACGTCGAGGCCGCAGGCGGCGTAGGTGCCGTCGGCGATCGCCTGGTAGTAGCCGCCATGTTCCGGCTCGGCCAGCCAGTTGGTGCCAAAGATGACCTTCTCGTTGGCCGCAGCGCCCAGCGTGCTGGCAGCAAGCAGCGCGATCGCACCCGCCAGGATTTTTTCTTTTCCGTACATAAACATCACCCTCTCTTGGCTCCGGCGCGCTGCGCGCTGGGCTCCACTCCATTGGTTCAAGAAGCAAGACACATGCCACCGCCTTGGGCCGCCTGCTTGCGCGGCAGTCATTGCCGAGACCGGACGGGTCATGCTGTACAAATGGCATCGTGCCCATTTTTTGGACGCCTGTCCATAATCGCCCGGCGGCATGCACCGCATCTTGAAGCTTTCATGAATCCGGCCTTAGTCTGCCTGCCGACAGGAGAATGCCATGCTCAATTATCTCGCCCCCAAGTCGATCAAGCCGCCCTTTGCCCGTTATAGCCATGGCGTTGAAATTCCAGCGGGAAAGCGCCTTGTGCTATGTTCGGGTCAGTTGGGCATCGCGCCGGATGACGCCGTCCCGGATGATGCCGGCGCGCAAACCGAGCTTTGCTTCAAGAATATTGCCGCAATATTAAGCGAGGCCGGGCTGACGCTGAACGATGTCGTGCGCATCAACGCCTTCGTCACCGATCGCGCGCACCTGCAGGCCTATATGGACGTTCGCAATCGCCTGTTTTCCGATCCGGCGCCGGCTTCGACACTGATGATCGTTTCAGGTTTTGCCCGCACGGAATTCAAGGTCGAGGTGGAGGTCCTGGCAGCAGGCTAGCTGTTGCCCGGAATGGCCAGGCGCTTTAGACCTTCGGGCCGAACAGCAGACCATCGGGAGACGACAGTGACGACAAGACGTGTGTGGTGGGGCGACTATCGGACGACCGAATACGCCTCGATCGACGCGGAAGCGACGATTGCCGTTCTGCCGGTGGCGGCGGTCGAGCAGCATGGCCCTCACCTTCCGGTCTCGACCGACACCTCGATCATGACGGGCATGCTGGAGACGGTGATTGCGCGCCTGCCCGAGGACATCGACATCCGCATCCTGCCGGTGCAGGCGGTGGGCAAGTCGAACGAGCATCTGCATGCGCCGGGAACGCTTACCTTGCCGGCCACCACCTTGGTCGACGCCTGGACCGAGCTTGGCCTCTCGGTCGCCCGCGCTGGGGTCAGAAAGTTGATCGTCGTCAACTCGCATGGCGGCAACGAGGAGATCATGGGCATTGTCACGCGCGAATTGCGCGTGCGCGCAAAGATGCTGGCGGTGAAGACGAGCTGGCAGCGCTTCGGCCGTCCCTCCGGCATGTATACCGAGCTCGAGGACCGTCACGGCATCCATGGCGGCGATGTCGAGACCTCGCTGATGCTGCATTTCCGGCCAGATCTCGTCGATATGGGCAAGGCCGACAATTTCGTCTCCAATGTCGGTCGCGCCGAAAAGGAATTCGCCCTGCTGCGGCACACCGGAACGCACGCCTTCGCCTGGATCGCCAGCGACCTCAATCCGAACGGCGTGGTCGGCGACGCCAGCATCGCCACCGCCGAAAAAGGCCGGCTCACGGCCGAGCATCAGGCCGATGGCTTCATCACCCTGGCCAGGGATGTGCGTAAGGCGAGGCTTGCCGACTGGCTGGCGTAGCGGAACAGTGCGAGCTCAATCTCCAATGCTGAGTTCGAAGGGAATCCCTTCAAAAGCGTCTGCACCGCGCCCGATTGCTTCGACTGCCGCGATCATCCGGCCTTCTCGTCCAAGCAACATGTCCGCAACGGCAATCAGCCTTGGATTGGGCGTCGCTGACGGCGAGAGAAAGCGCAGCGTCTTCGCCAGCTCCGCCTCGTCGCGTTTAGGCGCCAGTGCCGCCGCGATAATATAGGCCGATGCCGTCGAGCGGCTGATACCGGCATAGCAGTGCACGACCATCGGTTTGGCCCTGTCCCAGCGATAGGCGAAGTCGAGCAGCGCGCGCACATGCTCCTCGCCCGGTATAGTCATGCCTTCCTGCGCGGCGACGATGTCGTGCATGACGAGATGCAGATGGTTTTCGGCCAGTATCGAGGCCGGACGGATCATCTCGGTACCGTCGGCGAGCAGCGACAGCAAGCGCTCCGCGCCGGTTCTCGCAACGGTCTCCTCCACCTTCGACAGCGAACAGACATGGATCATCGTCAGCACTCCTTCGGCGCATCGTCGCGCCGCGAGGCCCACGCTGCAAGCGCGCTCTCCAGCCGCTGCCACTCCTCTTCGCTGCCGGGCAGACCGACGCGCAAGACCTGCGGTCGATCGGCAAAATGACGGACCAGGATACCGCGTTCGCCAAGAGCGGAGAACAGGGAGGCAGCATCGGAGAAAGACAAATAGCGGAACAAACTGGTGCCGCCGGCGACCGCGATACCGAATCGGCTGAGCAGCGCGTCGAGGCGCTTGGCATCGGCTGCCAGGCCCTGTCGCATGTCATCCTGCCACTCGGCGTCCGCCAATGCGCGGATTCCGTATTCAAGTGCAGGACCGGCGACAGCCCATGGTCCAAGCTGCGCCTCCAGCCGCTCGGCGGTCAGTTGGTCGGCCAGCGCGAAACCAAGCCTGACGCCGGCAAGGCCGAAGAATTTGCCGAAGGAGCGCAGCACTACGATGCCGCCTTCGCCCACATCGCCGGCCAGGCTGTGTTCAATCGGGCCGACATCCATGAAGGCTTCGTCGACCACCAGCAGGCCGCCCTTCGCGCGAAGCCGCGCAGCAAGGCCGACCAGGCGGTGCCTTTCGATCACTCGCCCATCCGGATTGTTCGGGTTGACCAGCACCGCAAGGTCAGCGTCCGCCAAGGCGTCGAAGTCGCCCACCTCCACAACCGCATGGCCTGCAATCGCGGCCACCCTGGCATGCTCGGCATAGGTTGGACCCAGCACCAGTGCCTTGCCGGGCCTCACCAGCGAAGCGACCCGCGGCAACAGGATCTGCGTGCCGGGCGCGGACACGACATGCGCCGCCGACCGCGCGCCATACGCCTTGGCCGCAATTTCGGCCAATTCGCGCAGTCGTCCTGGCTCGGGCAATCGTGACAGGGCGGTGGCGGGCAGATCGAAAAGCGGATAGGAGTGCGGATTGATACCTGTCGAGAGGTCAAGGAAAGGCTGCGGCGCATGAGGAAAGAGAGCGCTTGCCCGGCCAAGGCTGCCGCCGTGATCAACCGCTGCAACCGCTCCGCTTAGAAGCTTCATGTCGATCCTGATCGCTTTCCTGTCACTCGCCATCGAACGTGCCCTTGGCTATCCGGACTGGCTGTTCAACGCCATCGGTCATCCGGTAACCTGGATCGGCAGGCTGATATCCTTTCTCGATCGCAGGCTCAACCACGCCACCGATTCCGACGAATTGCGTCGCCGCCGCGGCGTCCAGGCGCTTCTGGTCATCCTGCTGGTGCCGGCGGCCATCGGCCTGACGCTGCATGTCCTGCTCTGGCTGATCTTTCCGTCCGGCCTGGTCATCGCGGCCATTCTCAGCTCCTCGCTTCTGTCGCAGAAGAGCCTCGCCGAGCATGTCGAGGATGTCGCCGATGCGCTGGAGACCGGTGGCCTGACGCTCGGCCGCATCGCCGTTTCGCGCATCGTCGGCCGCGATCCGGACAAGCTCGACAGGGCGGGCGTTGCCCGCGCCGCGATCGAAAGCCTGGCCGAGAATTTCTCCGATGGCATCGTCGCGCCCGCCATATGGACCGGTGTCGGTGGTTTGGCCGGGGGTGCTGCGTACAAGGCCGCCAACACTGCCGATTCGATGATCGGCCACCGCACGCCGAAATACCAGGCCTTCGGCCGGGCGGCCGCTCGCTTCGACGACCTGGTCAACCTGCCGGCATCGCGGCTCACCGGCCTGCTGATTGTGCTGGCGGCCTTCATCGTCAAGGGCGCCGACCCCCGCAACGCCTGGCAGGTCATGCGGCGTGACGCGAAGAAGCACCGTTCGCCCAATGCCGGCTGGCCGGAAGCCGCCATGGCCGGCGCGCTGGGGCTCGCCCTGGCCGGACCGCGCAGTTATGGCGGCGAGGTCGTCGAGGATGCCTTCATGGGCGAAGGCGGCCGGCGCGAGGCCGAAAGCACCGACATAAGGCAGGCGCTGGAACTCTATCGTGTCGCCGACGGGCTGCTGATCGGCCTGTTCGCGATTCTGTCGGCGACGGTGATCTACCTGACCATTTTGATCGGCGGCTAAGGCGCCTCAGAATTCAATCCCCTGCTGCGCCTTCACGCCGGCCGCAAAATGGTGCTTGGTCTGCCCCATCTCGGTGACGAGATCGGCCGCCTCGACCAGCAGCGGCTTGGCATTGCGGCCGGTGACGACGACATGCAAGCCCTCGCGACGCGCCTTCAGCGCCGCGACCACCTTTTCCAGCTCGAGATAGTCGTAGCGCAGAGCGATGTTGAGCTCGTCGAGGACCACGAGGCTGATTGACGGGTCGGCAATCAGCTCGAGCGCCCTCGCCCAGGCAGCCTCGGCGGCGGCAATGTCGCGCTTCAGGTCCTGCGTCTCCCAGGTGAAGCCCTCGCCCATCGCGTGCCAGACGACGCGATCGCCGAAAGCGGCGAAGGCATCCTTCTCGCCCGTGTGCCATTTGCCCTTGATGAATTGGATGACGCCGACGCGCTTGCCGTAGCCGAGCATCCTCAGCGCCAGGCCGAACGCAGCCGTGGTCTTGCCCTTGCCCGGCCCCGTGTTGACGATGAGCAGTCCCTTCTCGATCGTCTTGCCGGCCACCTCGGCATCCTGCACCGCCTTGCGCTTGGCCATCTTCGCGCGATGGCGCTCGGCATCCTTGTCGTCGATGATCGTGTCTTTGATCTCGCCCATGTCACTTCACCTTGAGCGGCAGCCCCGCCACCATAATCAGCACGCTGTCGGCGACAGCCGCGACCTGCTGGTTGAGCCGCCCTGCGGCGTCGCGGAACCGGCGCGCCAGCGCATTGTCCGGCACGATGCCGAGCCCGACTTCGTTGGAGACCACAAACCACGGTCCGCGCGGCTGCGAAAGCACATCCGTGAGCCGCCGGCACTCGGCCGCGATATCGTGGTCCGCCAGCATATGATTGCTCAGCCACAATGTCAGGCAATCGATCAGCACCGGCTGGTGATCGGGCAAAGCCCCGATCGCGCCGACCAAGTCGAGCGGCGCATCGACGGTGACCCAACTTTCGCCACGGCGCGAGCGATGCAGCGCGATGCGCTCGCGCATCTCCTCGTCATAGGCCTGCGCGGTTGCGATATAGGCCCAAGGCGACGGGCTTGCCGCCACCAGGCACTCGGCATGCGCGCTCTTGCCGGAGCGCGCACCGCCTAAGATGAAGGTCAGATGGCCCTCCGCGCGATCAGGCAAAGCTGTCGCGCAGGCTGGTCGATGTACCGGTGAAGCGCCCGCGCACCACACCGACGGCCGCACCGAGCACCAGCCAGAAGACCAGATCGGTGAGGGTCACCGCCACCACGAACTGATGGTGCAGCCCCTCGGGAATCGCCGTCTCGAAGCTGACGGGCTGCGGCGCGCCGACTACGTGCGGAGCGACGATCAGCACGACCGCCAGAATTGCCAAGGGCAGCGACTTGCGAAGGGCGATCAATCCAAGGCCGACCGCGGTTGCGGCCACCGTCGAAATCCACCAGATCTGGCGCGGCAGAAGTTCTGCCGCCGGCATGGCCGGCAGTTCCGGCGGCAGGCCGAGGCCGGGCGCGAGCGTGAAAACCGCAAAACCGGCAAGGCCCCAGAACGCGCCCTGGCGCCAGCTGCCGATGCCACCGGCGAATTCCGACACCGCGACCAGGATCAGCGCGAAGCCGATGCCGGTGACGATGTTGGCGACAACGTTGAAGGCGAAGCGCTCGAAGCCGTCGGCCGGAGCCCAGCCCTCGTCCTCGGTCGGAGCGGCCGCTTCCGTCGACGCAGGAACGGCGCTGCTCATCGCATTGCCCGCCGGTTCGGCCGAGCTCATGGCAGTGCTAGTTCCAGTGTTGGCGGCATGGTCGTGGTGATGACCGCCGCCCGCCTTTTCATAGACTTCCGCTTTGAGGATCAGCGGCACGGTCGCATAGGCCTGCATGCAGGCAAGCGCGATGCCCGCCACGAGCCCTGCGATCGCCGCGACGAACACGACGTTGCGAAACAGATTCATGATATCGGGGCCTTCGTCAGTGGCAGGGAAAAGCCATCGAGTGACGATAGTCGTGGGCAGCGTTGTGGACCGCATCGATGTGCGAGAAGCCGACAAAACCGACGACGAAAATGCCGAGCAGCGCGGCGAGAGCCAGCTGCATGATGCGCGACTGCGAGGAGACGGAGGCGCCGAGGGCGACGGAAGCGGTATTCATGTCTTGTCCTTTCGCCCTCCACCCGAGGGCATCGAAGTCAACTTTCCTGTCGCCGGCAGGTCTCCTGGCTCGCGGATTCGCACCCTTCCCCACCTTCCCGAGGACAAACCTCAGTGGTCTATGGAGAGGACTACCGCACACAGTTGCGGGGGCAGCCACGGCTTAGGGCAAAGACTCCACCCTCACCGCATTCCCTCTTGGCTCCAAAAACGGAACCGACGACGCCATCGACTATAGGCAGAATCGTCGCGACCGGCAAACCAAATTCCGTCACGCCGCAGCGTGATTGCGGCACCGGTTTCGGACTAAGATCCGGCGATCCGCTCGGCGACGAGCTGCTGCAATCGCCACAAATGGCGGTCGTGAATACCGCGCTGTTCGAGGTTCTTCACGGTGTTGTAGAGATAGTCGGCGCCTGAACCCCAGTGGCCGCACGAGGTCGCCAGCCTGTCGACCACCTCGTCTTCGTTGAGTGGGCCGGCATAGGTCGTGCCTTTGCGATTGATAACGAAGGCAAGCGCTCTCAACGGTCCCTTGTCGGTTGCGAGTTGCAGCAGGCGAGGTCGGTAGCTGGTCGGCTTCAGCGTCATCTCGCGGCGAAAAAGCCTGTCCAAGGCCTGCCGGCGGTCACCACCGTTCAGGCGGAAAGCAACGCCCTTGCATTGGCCGCCACGATCCAGCGCCATCATCAGGCCGGGGCTTTGCTTGGTGCCGCGCCAGCGCGTCATCTTCATGCAGAAGGAGCGATGCCAGCCGCGTGCCACGGCGACGCGCTCCTCGACATGCTCAATCTCGGGCTTCCAGATCAGCGAGCCGTAGCCGAACAGCCAGAGAGGCTCGGTTGCAGGTAGCTCGGCCTCGAATGCATCCAGCATGGCTTCATAGTCGCTGTCCACGAGATGCTCGGCATCCGGGTCGGGCCCCGGGTCATCGACCGCGCGAAAACAGCGGGCGACCAGTTCCACGGTCAGCGACATCGTTCTTGCAGGCATGCTTGCAATCCTGGGCAGCCGGCGGAACCGCAGGCGATTACGAAGTGACCTTAAGGGCAGCATCCGGAAGCGACAATGGCCGCGCAATTGACAACGGTCCTGCCCGGGTGTCGGCTGTCATCAGCCAAGGGGAGCCGCTCATGCAGCCAAATCCTAGGGAACACAGCCGCTACAATGGCCTCACCAGCCTCGAGCCGACATTGCCTGCAAGCGCCTATCGGGAAGCCGACGCTTACCGGCTCGATCTCGAAGCGATCTGGTATCGGAGCTGGCTCATGGTTTGCCGCGAAGCCGATCTCGCGGAACCTCTTGCCTTTCGAACCGCGCGTATCGGCTCGCAGGAGGTCGTCGTGCTGCGCGACGAGACCGGGAGCTTGCGCGCCTTCCACAACACCTGCCGGCATCGCGGCTCGCAGCTCTGCCAGGAAAGCGAAGGGCGGCTGAAGGCAAGGCTGCTCACCTGCCCCTACCACGCCTGGACCTATTCGCTGCGCGGCGATCTCGTCCGTATCCCATCGAAATCGCTGCCCGAAGGCTTCAACAAGGACAATTATCCGCTCTACCGGGTGGCGCTGTCAGTGTGGCGCGGCCTCGTCTTCATCAATCTCGCAGAGGATCCCGATGGCTCGGCGGAAGCCTCCTTCGACTCCGCCTCCCGCGATCTTTCGAATTGGCCGCTGGAGACGCTCGTCCCCGGGCACCGGCTCACCAAGGTGATGAACTGCAACTGGAAAATCTTCTGGGAGAACTTCAACGAATGCCTGCATTGCCCTGGCGTCCACAAGGACCTGTCGCGGCTGGTGCCGATCTATGGCCGCGGCCTGATGGCGAGGCATGACGATCCGGAATGGGCGCGCTATGCGGATAATGATGCGCCGGAGTTTTCCGGCGGCCTGCGCGCCGGCGCCGAGACCTGGTCGCGCGACGGACGCGTCCATGGACCGGTCTTTGCTGGGCTGACGCCGGCCGAGCGAGCCGCCGGCCAGACCTACGCTACCTCGCTGCCCTCGATGTTCGTCGTCGGCCATGTCGACTATGTCCGCACGATGCGTCTCGCCCCGCTCGGGCCCGAGCAAACGGAGCTCACCGCCGAATGGCTGTTCGCGCCCGATGCCCTGGCACAAACCGATATCGACAACATCGTCGCCTTCGGCGCGCAGGTGCTGGAGGAGGACGCCGCGATCTGCGAGATCAACCAGAAGGGCCTGCACTCGATCCGCCACCAGGCCGGCGTGCTGATGCCCGAGG
This sequence comes from Mesorhizobium sp. WSM3868, assembly GCF_002294785.1. Classification (NCBI taxonomy): domain Bacteria; kingdom Pseudomonadati; phylum Pseudomonadota; class Alphaproteobacteria; order Hyphomicrobiales; family Phyllobacteriaceae; genus Mesorhizobium; species Mesorhizobium sp. WSM3868. The sequence goes on from NZ_NSGB01000009.1 coordinate 192,177, forward strand.
AGTACGATTTGCGCCGCTTCCACGAGTGGGTGCGTGGGCGCCATGCGGCGTTGCAGCCGGTCAAAACGACTTCGGCAGATAGCGCCAAGTGAAGAAGCCGCAGAAGGCGGCCAACAGGCCGAGCGTGGCGAACACCGAGCCGAGACCGAAGAAGGTCAGCACCACCGAATAGACCAGCGGCGGCGTCAGCTCGGAAAAATCGAGATAGGTTCGATAGACAGCTGCCATCTGCGCCCTTTCATAGGAACGCACCGACCGCATGAAGGCGGTCGAGCCCAGCGCGTCGAGCGCGATGGTGAACAAGGCGCCGCCGAGCAGGAAGGCGGCGGTGAGCAGCGGCGCGGCGGCGCCGACGCCGCCGGCCGCGAAAAGCATCGCCGCCATGGCGAAATAGGCGAAAGCCATGGTCCGACGGCCGCCGAAGCGCTTTCCCGCCCTGCCCCAGAAGATCGCCATGAACAGAAGCGCATTGCCTGCCGAAACCAGCAGCCCGCCGGCAAGCTTGCCCTCGCCCGTGATCACCATGAACAGCGGGCCATAGACGAAGAAGGTCGTCCAGAAACACGAGCGGCCGAAGGCGATCAGCCACGCGAGGCGCAACCGCGGCTGCGCGACGAAGCGGCCGATATTGGCGAGCGGGTTGATCGGACGGCTCTTGCCGGGACGGATCGAAGGGTTGTCGCCCAGCCGATAGGTCCAGAACAACGCCAGCAGCGCCAGCGCGAAGGCCACGACCGCGCCGTGCGCGGCATAAATCCCGAAGCGCGTATAGAGGAAAATGCCGAGCGTCGGCCCGCCGGTCCAGGCGAACATCGACCAAGCCATGCGCAGCGATTCCGCCTGCATGAAGTCGGTCTTGCGGATGTGGTCCATGATGTAGAGGTTAAGTGTGATGGACAGCGCGCTCGCCCCCATGACACGGCACAGCATCCCGGCGAGTTGTCCCGGCAGCGTGTGGGTAACGAAGAACACCGAGCCGATCGCCAGCATCAGGCAGCCGCCCGTGTAGATCCAGCGCCGCGCGAAGCGGCGGATCAGCATCGGCATGAACAGCGTCACCGACAGCCCGAGCAGCGACACGATGGTGTAGAGGATCGAGACGATCTGCTCATTGTGCAGGATCTCGTAGGCTTGGATCGGGATGACGCTGGAGATGGTGGCGCGAGCAAAGGATTCGACCGCATAGAGCGAAGCGAAGGTGCGCGCATCCGCGGGCCTGAGAGCCGGAAGCCAGATCGGATGGCGCACATGGGTGGACATCGGCCCTCCGAAAAGTGAATCGCTCGCCAAATCTGGCCGGACCAGTAGCGGACCGGTAGCAGGAAACCGACTCCGAGAGGCCGAAAAGCGAAGCCGGCCAAAGGCTTTCCGCCGCTGGCCTAAAGCGGCTTGCCATGCCGCCGGAATGGCAGCAGCCGATCCACCCTCTGTTGTACGCCCGAAGCGTGATAGTCGTTTGGCACGACTGAATCGGATTGCGAGATCAATGAGCCTTCAGACGACCGGCGACGCTGTTCAGGATGCGCCGAAACACGGCCGCATCGTCGCCATCGACGTCCTGCGCGGCATCGCGCTGATCGCGATGGCGAGCTATCATTTCACCTGGGATCTCGAAAACTTCGGCTACACCTCGCCGGGCCTCACCGCCTTTGGTTGGTGGAAGCTCTACGCCCGCTGCATCGCCTCGACTTTTCTGTTCCTGGTCGGTGTCAGCCTGTTCCTCGCACATGGCCGCCATATCCGTTGGCCTGGCTTCTGGAAGCGCTTTGCGATGGTTGCGATTGCGGCGATCGCCATCTCGGTCGTCACCTATATCGCCACGCCGGACGGCTTCATCTTCTTCGGCATCCTGCACGAGATCGCGCTGGCAAGCCTGCTCGGCCTGGCTTTTCTCAGGCTGCCGACATTGCTGACGGCGATCGTCGCCGTGGCCGTGATTGCGGCGCCCTATTATCTGCGGTCGGAAGTCTTCGACCATCCGGCGCTGTGGTGGGTCGGGCTGTCGCCGACCAACCCGCGCTCGAACGACTATGTGCCGCTGTTTCCATGGTTCGGCGCAGTGCTTGCCGGCATTGCGGTCGTCAAGCTCGCTTCGGCATCCGGGCTTCTCGCCCGGCTGGCGACCTGGATGCCCGGCCGCTGGTCGAACCCGCTGACTTTCATCGGCCGGCACAGCCTCGCCTTCTATCTCATCCACCAGCCGCTTCTGTTCGGCTCGGTGTGGCTGTTCTCGCAGGTCATGCCGGCGGCGCCACAAGACAAGGACGCTGGTTTCCTGTCGGCTTGCCAGGCGCAGTGCGAACAGCAGCGGGACAGCAAGTTCTGTTCCAGCTATTGTGGCTGCATGCTGGACACGCTGAAGGGCGAAGGGTCTCTCGACAAGCTCTACAGCAACGACCAGTCCAGCGCCTGGAAAGCGCATCTGGCCGATCTGGCGAGCACTTGCACCGCCGCGACCGAGGACGAAATGGAGGGAGGGCAGCAATGACCGGCATCGCAAAGCCCGGACACGGGATCATCCCCTGGCCGCCTGTGATCTATGTCGTCGCGATCGCACTGAGCGTCGTGCTCGGCATGCTCTACCCGCTGCCCTGGATCGGGGACATATTCGGCGCTATCCTCGTCGGCGCCGGCTGGGTAGCGCTCTTTGGCGTGGCGGCGCTCTGGGTTACCGCGATCCGCGCCATGGTGCGCGCCAGGACAACGCTCAATCCCAATGCCGAGCCCGACCATCTGGTGACATCGGGGCCCTTCGGCATCACCCGCAACCCAATGTATCTCGCCAACACGCTGCTGTTGATCGGCGTCTCCTTCATCACCGGCATCGTCTGGTTCCTGCTGTTCGCCTTCCTCGCCGCCTTCGCCACGCAGAAAATGGCGATCGAGAAGGAGGAAAAGATACTGGCGGCAAAGTTCGGCAAGAAATACCGCGATTACGCCAAGCGGGTCCGGCGCTGGATCTGAGGCTGTATCGACAATGAAGGTTGCTGGGTGCGAGCAGGCCCCGCACCTCTTTAGCAGAAGCATCCGCGACGAAGTTCGAAAGCTCCGGCCACCTCGAACGTCTGCGACAGTTAGCCTAGCTGAATTCTTTGGCTGTCCGCGGGCTACGTGTTGACACCCAGCTCCGCCAACCGCTCCACGCAGGACTCCTCGGCCTGGTCGAGCTCGGCAAGCGTCTCCTCGAGGTCGCGCCGTTTCTGGCGCAGGTCCTCGCGCTTTTCCTCGATGCGCTTGATCATCAGCTTGAGCTGGCCGACCTCGCCGGGCGGTTCCTTGTACATCTGGATGATTTCGCGGATTTCGGCGATCGAGAAGCCGAGCCGCTTGCCGCGCATGATCTGGCGGATCAGATGCCGGTCGGACGGGCGAAACAGCCGCGTGCGCCCGCGCCGGATCGGCTGCACCAGCCCCTCGTCCTCATAGAACCGCAACGTCCGGGTCGACACGTCGAATTCGCGCGTCAGCTCGGTGATCGTGTAATATTCCCGCATTCTCGCTCCCACGCCCAAACGTCCAAGCATCGCCACGCAGAAGCGTCGCCCTTTCTCCAATCAACCCCGTCTGTGCCGGAATCGGCATCTGACCCTAGGGCAACGTCGCACGGCATTTACGTAAAAGTCAATTATAGCACTGTCTTAAGGAACGCCAAACCACCAGGTGGCCAATCCGAGGAAGGCAAAGAAGCCGACGCAGTCGGTGACCGTCGTGACGAAGACGGCGGAGGCTACCGCCGGGTCGATCTTGAAGCGGTCGAGCAGCAGCGGGATGAGAATGCCTGCCAGGGCCGCCGCGAACATGTTGATGATCATCGCCGCCGCGATAATGCCGCCCAGGTTGGGGTCGTGGAACCACAGTCCAGCAACCATGCCGATCAGCACCGCAAAGACGATGCCGTTGATGAAGCCCACTCCCACCTCACGGCGGATGATCCGGGCGGCGTTGTAGATGTCCAGATCCCTGGTCGCCAGCGCCCGCACCGTGACGGTCATTGTCTGCGAGCCGGCATTGCCGCCCATGCCGGCAACGATCGGCATCAGCACAGCGAGCGCCACGATATGCTCGATGGTCTGGTCGAACAGGCCAATCACCGAGGCCGCGAGAAACGCCGTGACCAGATTGACGAGCAGCCACGGCACACGCGATCGCGAGGTCGCAAGCACGGTGTCGGATAGCTCTTCGTCGCCGACGCCGCCCATGCGCAGAAGGTCCTCCTCTGCCTCCTGCTGGATGACGTCGACCACGTCGTCGATGGTGAGCACGCCGACCAGACGCTCGTTCTCGTCGACCACGGCGGCCGAGAGCAGGTCGTACTGCTCGAATTCCCGCGCCGCCTCTTCCTGGTCCATGGTGGCGGGGATTGCATGGCGCGTCTCATGCATCACCTCCTCGACCTTCACCGCGCGCTTGGTGCGCAGGATCTGGTCGAGATCGATGGCACCGAGCAGTTTGAAGCTCGGATCGATGACGAAGATCTGGCTGAAGCGATCGGGAAGGTTCTTGTCCTCGCGCATGTAGTCGATCGTCTGGCCGATGGTCCAGAACGGCGGCACGGCGACGAACTCGGTCTGCATGCGCCGGCCGGCCGTCTCTTCCGGATAGTCGAGCGCGCGCCGCAGCCGGATGCGCTCGGTGAACGGCAATTGCGACAGGATCTCGTCCTGGTCCTCCTGGTCGAGGTCTTCCAGGATGTAGACGGCGTCGTCGGAATCGAGTTCCTGCACCGCCTGCGCGATCTGCTCGTTGGGCAAATTGTCGACGATGTCGAGCCGGATCGCCTCATCCACCTCGGTCAGCGCCGAAAAGTCGAAATCCGAGCCAAGCAACTCGACCAGCGCGCGGCGCTGCTCGGGATGGAGTGCTTCCAGCAGATCGCCGAGTTCCGACTGATGCAAGTCGTCGACTTCGCGTTTTAAGATGAGCGTGTCGCGATCGGCGATGGCCGCGCCGATCTGCGCAAGGAAGGCAGAACGGACGGCGCCGTCCTCGCCATAGATGTCGGCGCCGCCTTCCTCGACGGTCCTGGCGCCGGTCGTCTGATTGTCCTGGCCTTCCACCAGCGCCTCCCGCCGTCAGGATTCCGGAAAAGCTAGAGTTCAGGTCTAGAGCATCGAAACCCAAAGGGGAAACCGCATTTGGGAAAATCCGAAGCTCGAAGGAATGATGGTTCGGCAGCACGATTCGATTTGCGAACCTATCGCTCTAACGCCAGGAATATCAAACGAAATACGCCCTTCCCGCCCGATCAGACCAACGTGGCGGCATTCCAGAAAGCGTCGTAGGCGGCAATCTTTAAGGGAAAGATATCAGGATCATTGATCTTACTTATGAGCGCGGGTGAACGCTCTGCGAAATTCTTCAGGGACTGACTCAAGGTGAAGACTTCAGCACTGTCGACGAAGATAAGCCGATCGTGGAGATCGTGCTTGCCGGCAAGCCTGACCTCTAACGGCCTCTTAGCTCCATATTGCTGCGCGAATTTCTTGGCGGCGGGAACGAGGACAGCCTTGTACATAGGACTACCGAGCAATTCGATGATGACACCTTCGTTTGCTAAAAGGGCGAATTCTGTAAGTGCCTTCTCGTCCATATAAGGATCGACGATTCGAACCGTGGAGTTGGCTTTGGCAAGAACCTTTCCAAAGGCAATCATCGCGTCGAATGGCTTACCAGCGACTACGAACGACCCCTGCGAACTGTGAGGCGCTTCGAGTTCAGCGATAGCGAGCGCTGTGTAGAGGTGCATGTTGACGTCTTGAATTGTTTGCCTAGTGCCCTTCGCTTGCATGAAGGTCGCAACTGCAGTGATGCCTGCCGATTCTCGTGACGAGATCCCCTGCACCAGCGCCTGGGCGCGACCCATCCATCGTAGGACGCTGTGTATATCACCTGAATCGGGCTGCTCCTCGATAATTCGGGCGAGTGCAGCATAGCGCTCGGCTGCGTTCATTGGCTTCCCCCTAACGCAACCCACAACATGCATGACCAATGGTGAACCAACAACTTTCTCCTGTTCGCCCTACCGCCAGCAACACCAACCCAGGCGCGGCGGCGCCGCCTACTATTAAAGGAGGCCTCCATGGCCATGATCCCACCTACGCAACTAACACAAACTACCCCGCCCAAAAGCGGAACCTTTGGAACATAGGCGCCGTCCTCGATAGTCTTGCCCGCGGTAAACTGACTGTTGCTGGCGGGCCGGTGGCGATAGTGTCGACCGCGGCGACAGTCGTGGCTTGGCCGCGCGCCGTGCTGATCGCGGTTGCGAGCGCTTGCGTCTGGTCGACTGCCGATCCTGACCAGCGTGACGGCAACGCTCGACAGGTGACCCCAAGCGATGATCCCTTCCTTGTCACGGCCTAGATCGGCGACCAGGCAGGGTCGCCGCCGGCCGGCTAGTTTACCTGAAATCCTGGCGAAACACCGGCGGTACGGATTCGTACGCCACCGGCTGCAACGTTTGGAAGGAAGGTGAACCGGACGGCGGCGGGGAATTGACCGCATCAGATTGGGTCAACCGAGCTTGTAGAGGTCGTACAGCTTCTTCGCGATTGCCGTTCCCACCCAAAAAACCGTGGTCCACATCAAATTCAAGTAGAAGCAGATCGTCAGCCAACGGGCGCGAGCGTTTTCACCAGCGCTCAAGGCTTCGAAATACTCCTCGCGGAAGTCGGCTACGATCTGCTTGAAGATCCTTTCATAGGCGCGGCCCGGAAAAATGAACTTCAGAGCCAAGAGCAGCCGTGATGCTGGCGCCTTCTTTATCGTCGGCCTTTCGGACGCCAACTTCGCCATTGTTTTGGAGAGATTCTTAAGTTCCGACTTCGTGAAATATCCAAGGATAGCGGCTCCGACCGCAGTTGCCGCAGTGCTGGCAGTTGCGATAAATTCCAACAACGTGCTCATGCGACACCCCACGACTTGAAAGCGTCGGTTGCAGCGTTCGAGGCTGCGAGCGCCTTCCGGCCCAAGCCGGAGATCGCGTAAATGCGCCTCGCCATGCCGCTTTCATGAGGCAAGCGTTCAGCTTCCCGAGACGTCACGTAGCCCTTGTCGGTCATGCGCTCTAGCGTGACGTAGACCGTGCCTCGTTTAAGGCGAGATGACTCTTTCACCATCTCCAAGCCGTACATTTCACGAGCCCGCAGCAGGTTGAGGATTTCGTACTCGACGGTTGAGAGGCGGGGAATTTCAATCATGACCGAGTCCTTCGATATGTAAGACCCATAGATACATAGTGTAAGACTGAAATTCAAGGTACCCCAACGCGGCCGTAAGGGGGATATCTATGACGCCTACCCTTTAGGATCGGCGGGCACCAAGGTACGCATTTTCCAATTCAAAATATGATGGTCTGTCACGATGCCAGGATGTGCCTATGCCGGAACTGCCCGGCCATGGTCAGCTTGGACCCAAGCCAACACCAAGCGCTCGTAGTCAGCAAACAGGATGTTTGCAGCATCTATGCCAGCTTGCTCGCATAGGTCAGGCAGAGCCAGCGTAAACCTCTGGTAGCTATCAGCCGCCAAAGCTGGTGACGGAATAGTTTTCCTCTTGGACACCGTAGCCAGCCAGTTCCGTAGGCGTGACACCATTGTGGCCGGATCGCCGCCATGCGCAGTGATATCCATTCCAGCCAAATCGGAGATGAACATCTGATACCGAAACTGAGCGATATCCAAAATTAGACATCGCTTTTTTTTCTGAACTTCGTTTCCGAACCGTTTGGCACCTAGGAATATCCCAAGCTCCAAAGGCATGTTGAATCGCGGTAAATTGTTTATGGGGTCGAGCTCAGTTCTGGACAGATCATGTACGCTGTACCGGCTCTGCTCAATTATGCGATAGAGCTTATCTATCCGGGTCTCTGCGCCATCTCTCGTGCGCATCGAACACGAAATCCGCACGTCAGAACTGCGAACACCAGCGCCTGGAAACTGGAGGCGAAAGCATCATCGAAAGGACAATTGATAAAGACGTCGCGCGCTGCCATTTTTACGGCTTGTGTCTAGCAACGTAGTCCGAAACGATTTCCACAGCCTTCTTATCGGAAACGCGCGCCGGCTTCGTGACCGGCTTTTGCGACAAAACCTTGGAGGCAACCTTGCTAGGCATCTTGGAAGAGCGCTGAACGATGTAGCGTCCGTCGTCAGCGGAGCGCTGAGCCCAGCCGCCAGTGCTGGGTTTGTTGGTTGAGCGGGTAGAGGTCGGAGGAGTCTTAGCCATGTCGGATAGGTATCATCTCCCGCTGGGAATTTAAACGGCGGTCCGCACCTGCTGCCGTCATTTATTTCTCCTGCTGGTCGCGCCGATCAGGCGTTAGGTGGAGCCCGGCTTCGGGTTGGGCGACTATGGAAGATCACGTCGCCTCTGCCGTCACCGCGGCCCTAGTCGCGGAACTTCGCAGCCGCGGCTTCACCGGTCAATTCCATTGGCAGGAGACATCGTCCGGTGAGCCACCGGGAATGCCAATACCATCAAAAAGGGATGCCGGTCCGGCTTCAGGCGGCGCGACAGCGCATGTCGCTGGGGAAAGAGCACCCCCAAGTGGTTGCGGCAGAATTGTCATGATGGAGGACCACGGCGGGGTACGCCCAGGCCGCAACGAGAAAAACCGGAAACCCTTGAAGACAGAACCGGAGAGAGGAAACGGGGCAATTGCAGAGCGGCGCGTTCGCGTGATCGTCGCCGAACGCAATCCGCTCGTCATCTCGGCCCTTCGCGAGATGCTGGAATGCGACGGGCGTTTCGAGCTGTTGAGCTCCGTGCCGAGTGGCAAGCAATTCCTGGAATTGGCGGCGAACACCGGGTTCGACGTCGCCGTCATCGGCTGGAAGCTCGCCGACATGGATGGCGCCGATGTCCTGTCGGAAGTCCAGAACCGCAAGCTCGACCTGCGCATCACGGTCTTTTCCAATGATCATGACATCGGCATCCTGAAGCAGTGCGTGCGGCTCGGCGCCCAGGGCTATTGCTTTCAGTTCGACGATCCCTCGATCATATTCGAGACGATCCTGGCGGTCGCGCATGGGCGCATCTGCATCCCTTACATCGACATCAACAAGGTCAACGATACGCCGCTGTCGCAACTCACCGTGCGTGAGCGCGAATTGCTTGCGGTGCTTTCCGACGGCTGGACCAATCTCCAGATCGCGACCCGCACCGGGATCTCCGAGAACACGGTGAAGTACCATCTCAAAAATCTTTACGACAAGCTCGACGTGCGCAACCGCGCCATGGCTGTCGCGCTCTATGCCAACGAGAAGCGACGCGGCTCCAAATCGCCTTTCGGGTAGGCGGATCGGGTAGGCTCGACCTACCCGCGCGTGGCGACAACTTACCCGGCAAGGTGTTGTTGCTCGGCGCCATCGACACGAAACTTCCTCCAGCATCCCAAAACGTAGGAGGAGTTTGCGCATGGCCGGGTTTACCCATCTTTTCATCCCTGGACCCACCAACATTCCTGAAGAGGTCCGGCAGGCGATGAACCTGCCGATGGAAGACATGCGCGCCGCCTCTTTCCCCAATCTGACGCTGCCGCTGTTCGAGGACATCAAGAAGGTTTTCAAGAACGAGACCGGCCGCGTCTTCATCTATCCGTCGTCCGGCACCGGCGCCTGGGAAGCGGCGATGACGAACGTGCTCAACCCGGGCGACCGGGTGCTGATGTCGCGCTTCGGCCAGTTCTCGCATCTGTGGGTCGATATGGCCGAGCGCCTCGGCTTCGACGTCGACGTCATCGATTGCGAATGGGGAACCGGCGTCCCGCTCGACCTCTATGCCGAAAGGCTGCGGGCGGACAAGTCGCACCAGATCAAGGCGGTCTTCTGCACGCAAAACGAGACCGCGACCGGCGTTACCAGCGACGTCGCGGGCTGCCGAGCGGTGCTCGATGCGGTGAACCACCCAGCGCTCCTCTTCGTCGACGGGGTCTCGTCGATCGGCTCGATCGACTTCCGTCAGGAGGAATGGCGCGTCGACTGCGCGGTAAGCGGCTCACAGAAAGGTTTCATGCTTCCCGCCGGCCTCGGCTTCCTGTCGGTCAGCAAGAAGGCGCTGGCGGCGTCGCGAGTCGCGACCCACCGGCGCTGCTACTTTTCCTTCGATGACATGATCCGCGCCAACGACGCCGGCTATTTCCCCTACACGCCCGCCACGCAGCTGCTGCGCGGCCTGCGCGCCTCGCTCGACCTGATCGCCGAGGAAGGGCTTGAGAACATCTTCGCGCGCCACCATCGCCTGGCCGAAGGCGTGCGCAAGGCGGTCGACGCTTGGGGGCTGAAGCTGTGCGCCAAGGCGCCGCAATGGCACTCCGATACGGTGAGCGCGATCCTGGTGCCGGAAGGCATCGACAGCGGCGACGTCGTCAAGCGCGCCTACCGCACCTATCAGACATCGCTCGGCGGCGGCCTCAACAAGGTCTTCGGCAAGGTCTTCCGCATCGGCCATCTCGGCTGGCTGAACGAGGTGATGGTCTGCGCCTCGCTGTCGGCGGCCGAAATGGCGCTGCTTGATTGCGGCGTGCGCCTGGCGCCGGGCTCGGGCGTGGCGGCTGCGATCGAGCATTTCCGGCGCACGGCCGCAATGCCGGTCGCCGAGGCGGCGTGAGGAAGGGACGATGAGCCACACCATCAACCACCTCAAGAAGCTCAGGCTCCAGCGCAGCGAGCTGGCGGTTCCCGGCTCCAGCCCGGAAATGATCGACAAGGCGGCGAACAGCGCCGCCGACTTCGTCTTCCTCGACATCGAGGACGCGGTGGCGCCGCCCGACAAGGAGCGCGCGCGCAAGAACATCATCCAGGCGCTGAACGACATCGATTGGCGCGCCAAGGGCAAGACCGTGTCGGTGCGCATCAACGGCCTCGACACCCACTACATGTACCGCGACGTGGTCGACGTCATGGAACAGGCCGGCGACCGGCTGGACACTATCCTAGTGCCGAAGGTCGGCGTGCCGGCGGACCTCTATATGGTCGAGGCCATGGTCAACCAGATCGAGATGGCCAAGGGTTTCAAGACCCGGGTCGGCCTCGAAGCGCTGATCGAAACCGCGCTCGGCATGGCCAATGTCGAGGCGATCGCCGCCACGCCCGGCCGGCTCGAAGCGATGCATTTCGGCGTCGCCGATTACGCCGCCAGCAACAAGGCGCGCACCGTCAACATCGGCGGCCTCAACCCTGACTATCCCGGCGATCAGTGGCATTTCGCCCTGTCGCGCATGACTGTCGCCTGCCGCGCCTATGGCTTGCGCGCCATCGACGGACCGTTCGGCGATTTCTCCGACCCCGAAGGTTACACAGCAGCCGCCAGGCGCGCCGCCGCACTCGGCATCGAAGGCAAATGGGCGATCCATCCGTCGCAAATCGCTCTGGCCAACGACGTGTTCTCGCCGCCGGAAAAGGAGGTCACCCGCGCTCGCCGCATCCTTGAAGTGCTCAAGGAAGCGGAGGCGCTCGGCAAGGGCGCGGCGGCGCTCGACGGCAAGATGATCGACGCTGCCTCGGAACGCATGGCACGCAATGTTCTGGTGGTGAGCGAGGCGATCGAGCGCGCCAGCCGGGCGCATAGCGCAGCGCATTAGATTACCGGGAGGACAAGATGGACATTCACGAATACCAGGCCAAGGAACTGCTCGCCCGCCACGGCGTGCATGTCCCGCGCGGCGGCCTTGCCTACAGCCCCGAGCAGGCGACCTACCGGGCGCGCGAGATCGGCGGCTCGAAATGGGTGCTGAAGGCGCAGGTCCATTCCGGCGCGCGCGGCAAAGCCGGCGGCATCAAGCTCTGCTCCAACGACGAGGAGATCTCCAACGCCGCCGAGGGAATGCTCGGCCGCAAGCTGGTCACCCAGCAGACCGGCCCGCGCGGCAAACTGATCTCGCGCCTCTATCTCGAGGAAGCCGTCGACATCGCGCAGGAGCTCTATCTCGGCTTCGTGCTCGACCGGAAGGAAGAGCGCGTCATGATCGTGGCATCGGCCGCCGGCGGCATGGAGATCGAGGACATCTCCGAAAAGAAGCCCGATTCCATCATCCGCGCCACCGTCGATCCGGGCGTCGGCATGCAGGGCTTCCAGGCGCGCGAGATCGCCTTCGGCCTCGGACTTGAAAGCAACCTGATCGGCAAGGCGACCGAGACCATCCTCGGCTGCTACCAGGTGTTCCGCGACTACGACGCCTCGATGCTGGAGATCAATCCGCTGGTGGTGACCCGCGACGGCAGCCTCGTCGCGCTCGACGCCAAAATGTCGTTCGACGAGAACGCGCTGTTCCGCCGCCCGGAAATCTCGGAACTGCGCGACAAGAGCCAGGAAGACCCGCGTGAGACTTTTGCGAGCGATCGCGGTCTCTCCTATGTCGGGCTGGACGGCAATATCGGGTGCATCATCAACGGCGCAGGCCTCGCCATGGCGACGATGGACATGATCAAGATCGCCGGCGGCGAACCGGCCAATTTCCTCGACATCGGCGGCGGCGCTTCGCCCGAGCGGGTGGCGAAATCCTTCCGCGCCGTGCTCGGCGACAAGAATGTCGAGACCATCCTGGTCAACATCTTCGCCGGCATCAACCGCTGTGACTGGGTCGCCGAAGGCGTCATCAAGGCGATTCGCGAGGTCGGCGTCGACGTGCCGCTGGTGGTGCGCCTCTCCGGCACCAAGGTCGAGGAAGGACGCAAGATCCTGGCCGATTCCGGCGAGGCGGTGATCGTCGCCGATACGCTGGCCGAAGCCGCCGAAAAGGCCGTCGCCGCCTGGCGCGAAGCCACCAAGAACAAGAAAGCAGCCTGAGGGAGGTCGAGAAATGGCAATCCTGCTCAACCGCAGCACGCGCGTCATCGTCCAGGGTTTCACCGGCAAGATCGGCAGCTTCCACGCCGACGACATGAAGCGCTACGGCACAAAGCTGGTCGGCGGCGTCACCCCCGGCAAAGGCGGCCAGACGCATCTCGGCCTGCCCGTCTTCAACACCGTCAAGGGCGCTGTACGCGAGACCCGCGCCGAGGCGAGCATCGTCTTCGTGCCGCCGCCCTTCGCCGCCGATTCGATCATGGAGGCGGCGGACGCCGGCATTAAGCTTTGCGTCTGCATCACCGACGGCATCCCCTCCCAGGACATGATGCAGGTGAAGCGCTACATGCGCCGCTACCGCTTCGAGGACCGCATGCGGCTCGTCGGCCCGAACTGCGCCGGCGTCATCACGCCCGGACAGGCGTTGATGGGCATCATGCCCGGCAGCATCTATCTCCCCGGACGCGTTGGCATCGTCGGGCGCTCGGGCACGCTGGGCTACGAGGCCGCCTCGCAAATGAAGGCGTTGGGCATCGGTGTCTCGACCAGCGTCGGCATCGGCGGCGATCCGATCAATGGTTCGTCCTTCAAGGATATTCTTCAGCTCTTCGAGCGCGACGAGGACACCGACGCCGTGGTGATGATCGGCGAGATCGGCGGACCACAGGAAGCCGAGGCCGCGATCTGGGCGCGCGACAACATGCGAAAGCCGCTGATCGCCTACATCGCCGGACTTTCGGCGCCGAAGGGCCGCCGCATGGGCCATGCCGGCGCCATCATCTCCGCCTTCGGCGAGTCGGCGCAGGAAAAGGTCGAGATCCTGAAAGACGCAGGCGTCGTCATCGTGCCGACGCCTGCCTCCTTCGGCGAGGTCGTGGCTGATACGCTGGCGCGGACCAAGAAGGCGGCGTGACGGCCCCCACGGCCGCACAGTCCACAAAAGGTGAAGTCTGGGCCGGCCGCAAACGTCGCGGCGGCCCATCGACCAGCAGGAAACTCGATGAAACCGCGTTTGATTGTCACCCGCAGATGGCCGGCCGCCGTCGAAGCGATCCTCGCCGAGCGCTTCGACACGACGTTCAACCCCAGCGATACGCCGCTGAGCCCTGCCGCGATGACGTCCGCCTTCGCGCATTTCGACGCGATCCTGGCGACGGTCAGCGACCGCTTGCCGGTTGCGGTATTTCCCGAGAACGCCGCCCGCACCCGCATCATCGCCAATTTCGGCGTCGGCTTCAGCCATATCGATGTCGCGGCAGCCCGCGACCGCGACATCGTGGTGACCAACACGCCTGGCGTGCTGACGGATTGCACCGCCGACCTTGCGCTTAGCCTGATGCTGGCCGTCGCGCGCCGCACCGGCGAAGGCGAGCGGCAGCTGCGAGCCGGAGAGTGGCGAGGCTGGTCGCCGACCCACATGGCCGGGGCAAAAGTGTCGGGCAAGACCTTGGGTATTGTCGGCATGGGGCGCATCGGCAAAGCGACGGCCAGGCGCGCGCATTTCGGCTTCGGCATGAAGATCGTATTCTTCAACCGGTCGCCGGTCGATGATGACGAGACGCGCGCTATGGGCGCGGAGCAGTTGCCGACTTTGGACGATGTGCTTACGGCATCCGATTTCGTCTCGCTGCACTGTCCGGGCGGCTTGGAAAACCGCCATCTCATCGATGCTCGAAGCCTGGGGTTGATGAAACGCGGCGCCTTCCTGATCAACACCGCGCGCGGCGACGTCGTCGACCAGGATGCCCTGATCGGTGCACTGCAACGGCGCGAGATCGCAGGTGCAGGTCTCGACGTCTTTGCCGACGAGCCCGCCGTTCCGGAAGCGCTGAAGCAGTTGGAGAACGTCGTGCTGTTGCCGCATCTCGGCAGCGCGACCGAGGAAACGCGGGTGGCGATGGGCATGAAGGTGGTGGAGAACCTGACCGCCTTCTTCGAAGGCCGCCCCGTCCCCGATCGGGTCGCCTGACAGCCGGCGCCGCCCTCCATTCAAGGCGCTGCTGCAGTTGCAATCGATGCAGCCGAGGAAAGCGGTTTGGAACGGAGCAGACGCATCAAATTTCGCGAGGACGAGCGCAGCCTCCTGTTGCGCCTGCTGCTTCAGGTCGCAAGCGCTCGTGAGCCCGAGGTCGCCGCCGTACTGAGCGGGCGTCGGTCGCTTGTCTCGCTTGCCGCGGAACAACGCATCCCGGCGCTTCAGGCGAGCGGCGTGTGGTTCCAGTTGTTGACGATTGCCGACGAGTTGCTTGCCATGCGGGCGCGGCGCGAACTCGAACAAGGCGCGGGCGCCGACGAGGTGACCGGGTCCTTCGCCAGCGTGGTCGCGCAGATGGCGGCGAACGGCCGCTCGGCGGGGGAAGTCCAGGCCACGCTCGATGAGCTATGTGTCGGGCCGACCATGACCGCGCACCCCACGGAGGCCAAGCGCGTCACGGTGCTGGAGATCCATCGCCGCATCTATCGCAAGTTGACCGAGCTCGACCAGCCGCGCTGGGCGCCGCGCGAACGCGACCTGTTGGTCGCCGATCTGGAAAGCGAGATCGAGCTTCTGTGGATGACGGGCGAGCTGCGACTTGAGCGCCCGACGGTCGAGGGCGAAATCGCCTGGGGCCTGCACTTCTTTCGCGAAGTCATCTTCGAGGCAACGCCGCAGCTCTACGGCAAGCTTCAAGGCGCGTTCGAGCGTCACTATCCGGGAGAGCCGATCAGAATCCCCTCCTTCATGCGCTATGCCTCGTGGATCGGCGGCGACCGCGACGGCAATCCAAATGTGACGGCCGCAGTCACCGCTCATGCCCTGGCCGAATACCGCAATACCGCCATAAGCTGGTATCTGACGCAGGTGCAGCGGCTGGTGACGGTGCTCAGCGCCAGCTCCAACGTCATCGACCTGCCGCCGAGCTTCAAGCCGGTGCTGCAAGCCGCGCTTGACAAAAGCGGGCAGGCGCAAGCGATTGCCGCCCGCAACCCCGATGAACCGCTTCGCCAATTCGCTTCGGCCATGCTTGCCCGGCTGGCGGCGACGCGCGACGGCGGCACGGCGGCATATCTCTCGGCGGAAGCGTTTCGTGCCGATCTCAACGCACTGTCTTCCGTTCTCGAATCGATCGGTGGGCGCGCGGTCGCCAGGCGCTTCGTCCAGCCTCTCATCTGGCAAGCCGGAAGCTTCGGCTTCCGTACGGTCTCGCTCGACATCCGGCAGAACTCCGCGGTCGTCAACCGGGTGCTGGCCGAGCTGTTTGCGCTGACAGATCCGGCCGACCCGGTCTCACCCGGCACGCCGCGATGGTCGGCGCACCTCCGCTCAAGCCTCAGCCAGGGCGAGCAACCGGAGATCGACGCAGGCCGGCTGTCGCCTGAGGCGGCCGAACTGCTTTCGACATTCTCTGTCATCGCCAGGCACAATTCGGGCGCGGATGCCGACGCCGTTGGCTCGTTCGTGCTCAGCATGACCCGCTCGGCCGACGACCTGCTCGCGGTCTATCTGCTGGCGCAATATTGCGGACTTTCGACCGCCCCTGGTAGTAGCGGCACGATCAGGCTGCGCATCGTGCCATTGTTCGAGACCATCGCCGATCTGCAGGCCGCTCCTGCCGTCCTGAATGATTTGCTCGGTGTTTCGCTGGTGCGGCGGACTGTGCGCGATTTTGGCGCGCGCCAGGAAATCATGCTTGGCTATTCGGATTCCAACAAGGACGGCGGCTTCCTCGCCTCCAATTGGGAACTGGCGAAAGCACAAAAGCGCCTTGCCGCAATCGGGCGCAAGCACAAGGTCAGGATCAGTTTCTTTCACGGTCGCGGCGGCTCCGTCAGCCGTGGCGGCGCGCCGACCGGCCGGGCGATCGCGGCGCAGCCGGCGGGCACTGTCGCCGGCAGGATGCGGGTAACCGAGCAGGGCGAGGTCGTTTCTTCGAAATTCGCCAATCGCGGCACCGGCCTCAACCAGCTCGAGGTTCTCGCCGCCGGCGTTCTGGCCCACAGTGTCGGATCGCCCGCTGATGTCGGGCCGAAGGAAACGCCGGAGTTCGACGAAGCGCTCGAGGCTCTGGCGGGCATGTCGCAGGCATCCTATGCCCGGTTGATGGCCGAGCCCGGCTTCCTCGATTATTTCAACCAGGCGAGCCCCGTTGCGGAACTGGCGCTGCTGAAGATGGGCTCACGGCCGGATCGCCGTTTCGGCGCCAGCGGCATTGCCGACCTGCGCGCCATTCCATGGGTGTTCGCCTGGAGCCAGAACCGTCATCTGTTGACCGGCTGGTATGGCATCGGCAGCGCGCTGAACGCCTTTGTCACGGTGCGCGGCGAGGCCGGGCGCGAGCTTCTGGCCCGCATGTTCGAGCGCTCGCGCTTCTTCCGTCTGATCGTCGACGAGGCCGAGAAGACGCTCTACCAGTCCGACATGGAGATCGCGCAGCTCTACGCCGGCCTGGTAGCCGACGCCGATGCAGCTTGGCGAATCTACGGCCGCATCGGAGCCGAATACGAGCTGACGCGACGCCTGATCGGTGACCTCACCGGCGGCGATCTTTCCGCGCGCTTTCCGATGTTCAAGCGGCGCTTCGACAATCTGCGGCGACAGATGGACGACATCCACCGCCTGCAGGTCGATCTGCTGCGCGAGGTTCGGACCAGTCCCGGCACGGCGGATCGAAGGCGGACGGCCGACGCTCTGCTCGTCTCGATCAATTGCATCTCGGCCGGCCTTGGCTGGACGGGATAGGCCCGGTTTTTTTCAGAACTGAAGGGCTTGAAACCCAAAGCGGCGGCGCGGTCCTCAGGATCTGGCGCGGCTTTTGTTTGGCCCGCAGAACGTCGAGCGCGCCGCCTCACGGGCTCGTCAAAGCAATGCCTTTTTGGGGGAGAATGGTGCGGTCGAGAATAGTGCCAACCCCTGATGGCATAAGCACTTAGCCGCCCGCACCTGGCGAAAGGCCCATTACGATCTTTACGGAATTCCTTTCCGTGCCCGCACCCCCATCGACGAGATCCAGCTTCAATAGTAGCTTCTTTTCCACGTGCGATCAGTCCAAACCGGTGCGCAAGGCTCGCCGGCCAACGGAGCTTTTGTCAGCACTTGCCTATGCCGGCGCCTCAAAATCGCGGCATAGAAGATCGTCGCCACGTCAATAGGACGCCACGGCGCTAGACCTTGGAGGAATTGTGCCTAGACTGCCGGGCATGGATAGGCGCGGCAAGCTCATTGCGAACCACAAGGCCGAGATTGTGCGGCTGAGCGAAGAGGTCGAATTCGAGCGAACCCATCCGCACGAACTAGCCGACGAGATTTTCGCTGACAATCTCAGGATGATTGCGACGCTTGAAGCGATTGTCGCGCGGGCAGAAGCTGGCAAGTAGCACGCCACAAGCGTCAAAGCGTTCCATCGCAGATAGCAGGCGTCGGGCGCTATGGAGGCCCCGCGCGGAACTCCATGGCCATTGAATTGATTGGGTTTTGGGGAGCGCCATCCGATTTTTGGCGTCCATAAACCATACTCTTGTGGAACGTCGGTTCGCCTTCTGTTCCTTCAGACGCAGCGGCCGGAAGACTCAATCCCAGCGTGGTGAATGACGTTCGAGCACTCCGGCACGCACAAACGAGCCGTCTTGAACCATGAGAACTTCTTTATGAGCCGCAGATTTGGCAAGCCGTATCCGGAAAACCATTAGCTGCGGTCACAGCCTACCGCTTACCGGCAGGCCCGACCCCTAACGTTCTCATATAGTGCTTACGGAAAATCCCGATCAAATCCTGGTCTTTGGTTTCCTCGCACAAATCCAGGATCGCTGAGGACTGGCGCAGCTCGATCGTGTAACGCGAGGCTTTGATCGCGGCCTTCGCGGCGTAAAACTCATCGAACGCTTGCTCGGAAAGTTGACCCGTCGCCCAAAACTCAAACTTCACCTCCAGATTTCGCCAATCCGGATGTCTCTTTGTCTCCTTGAAAAACACGGGCACGTTGTGCGTGAGCCAGCGGGTCATGTATTTGTCGGGAATTAGAGCATAGGGGCTGTAGCCCTTGCATTCGACGAAATGGATCGATGATTGGCCCTTCACCGCGATCACATCGGCCTCTGCCTCCAGGCCCTCAGGCGTTTTGAATAGTCGGTTCCTGCGCACGTCAGGCGAGATCGTTTTGCGCGCGATGTCCGCCGCGAGATACTCAAAGAGAGTCCCCCTCAACTGGATCGAGGCGCCTTCAATCTTCCCTAGCTTCTTGAACAGGCTGTCGAAGGCATCGGCATTGAGTACGGAGCCAGCCGCGTTGCGAAGGATCGACGTCAGCTCGTTAAGACCTTCGGCCACGTCCTGGCCGAAAAGATTGCTGGGAGTCGCCGGTACAATGCCGTGCCGTTTGGCGAGTTCGAATGCTTTCCCGTCGTAGGAACTGGCCACAAAAATCTGTATGCAAGGACCGACATTCCGTAGGCGGCGCAGGGTAATGCACTTGTTGATGAACGGGCGCATTCCTGCTTCGCTCATTCTGGCACCGAGCAGAACATCGCAGGCGATAAAGCCGGGTTTGGCAGCGCCCGCTTTATCGTATTTCAGCATCGGCCCCAGGTATGATGGTGCGGTCAAATCCCACGCGAATGTGCCTACGGTCGGGACCGCATTTCCTTCGCGCGTGGCGACACGGTCGTAACTTCCGAGCCCGAGATTGCGGACCCAGTCCCGAACAGCGGCAAGCAGTATTGCTTCGGTTATGAGACGCGCTTTTGTGTCGAGCGTGCTGCCATCGAAATAGCCTTCCGCCTGCGTGAGCGTGATACATTCACCAAGCCCCGGCACTTGGACCTTGGTCAGGAGCTTGGCCTGATCGAGGCGCTCAAAGATCGTTGCAGGAGAGAGATGCTTCAACTGCTTTAAGGGTGCTCCGCAGGCGATTGGAAAATGCCCAGCCGGGATCAGCCCGCCGCGCTGCCTGATGGCGGCAATCGTCAGCCCGTAAGCCGAGTTCGTTTCTAGAAGCGCCTCTATGAGGCGCTCCCAATAGAGCGGCGATCCGAAATCATTCTGCAGATAGATGAAGCGCGCCTTGCGCGGAAAAGTGAGATAGGCGAGACGCTTCACCTCGCCCCCGGCGCGTGAAACCCTTTTTCTCGCGGTTGTAGGGGATAGCCTCAGTACTTTGACGAGATGCTCACTTACCTTGCTTGTGAGGCAAGGACCGTGTTGCTCCAGAAACATCTCAATCGCGTCAGCCATCGGCCCTTTTCTGCAATGTCACACAGCGCTATTAATACCATGAATACATGGGTCGGGGCTCCTTTTTTGCATGCGACAAAAGCGCGTTGATTCCAAAGGATAAAATCGGTCTTTTTTGAGCAATTTTCTTGCGCCGGTCACAGTCAACCGCGTCACGCGCCGGATTGTCGAGACATCGTCAGGTTGATCCGCTCTACCACCGGCTCGGTTTCGAAGCCGCCGAACCGTCTGGCAACTGATAAATCTAGGGCGCCTGAGCTGGCTGAAGATCGACGAACGCCCAGCCCTTCTGCTCAAGAGCCTGTCGATGGGCTTCTGTGAGCCGGTGCTTATGAACTGCCATGCAAACCAAGTATTTTGCCCGGCTCGTTCCCACGTACAGCTTCTTCATGAAACCTGCACGGATTGAAGCGTGGTTGGTTGGGTGATCAGGGTCGAAAACGGGCCTTTCCAGTCCATCGTCAATCAGAAACGGCAGCATCTCTCTGACGTCGAAAAGCGTGCTGTATTTTGTCTCCAGGACGAGGGTCGCATCGTGGGTTTCTCCTTTCACCCCGTGAATTGTCGACACCTCCAGGAGAACGCCATTGGGCCCCGCAAAGACGTTGCCAGGCAGGACGGCTTCATCGTCCATCTCGGCCGCAACTTCGGAAAACGCCATAAAGGGAGCGACATCACCAACGCCGACATTTACGTCGCAGACTTCTCCCAGCTCGTTGGCAATGTCAGCCCATCGTGGAGCAGCCAACCCATCCAACATCAGAACTTCAGCCATCAGGCGATTGAAACGGACGGCATGGCCAAGGTCCGAAATGTACTTAGCGAGGTTTGAGAGCGTGATCGGACCCTCCTTTCCGTTCGGTCCCACATGCGTCTTCCCCGCAAGCCGAAGCATCTCGACGACACATTGTCGAAGCAGGTGGATGTGAGTCTGGACAGAGCCTTCGGCCAATTCAGTGCATCGCCGTGCTCCGGCACAAAATGTCGTTGGCACATGGGTACGATTTGAGTGCACGCGATCGAACGCCGGCCAATAATTTTGAATTGTCAGCGCATTGGCCGCGCCCTCGCTATCCGCTCTTGCACCTACGACCTTGATCGTTCGCCGGTGCTGAGCCGGGAGGCCTGCGACAATCTCGGCAAATTTGGGCAGCACATCGCCGATCGTATCGTTGTCGAAAACGATGAACGAACATGCCGGTCCCGCGGCCAGCTCCTCGCGCGAGCCCGTCAAATCTATGCGCCGGGTGCTAAGGCCGCGTACCTTCGAGGCAATTGAGTTGGTAAATCGTCCGCTGTCCGCGATCGGCTGGAGTTCGACGGCCGCGCCGTTAAAACTATCGTTCGGCTTGTCGCCCATGCCATCGAAAATCGCCTGATCGGGGTCGCCGACCTTTTGAAAGTTCACGCCGGAACCGGCGGGAAAAATACGGCTTAAGAACTCATCTTGAAACCGCGACGTGTCCTGCATCTCGTCAACCAGCACGACCGGAAAGCGATACCTAAGCGCGTCTGCCACGGCCGGATTTGACGCTAGCAGTTGATCCGCAATCGCATACATCTCGGAATAGAAAAGGAAGCCGTTGTTAATAGCGGTCTTCTTGGCTGCTGCCATACTTTTGTACGAGTCTGTTTGTTCGCCCGGATTGCCGGGAATGGTGAGCGTCAGCGCGCCATGTTCAAATTTGTATCGAAGATCCGAAATCTTCCGCTGTTGGCTCATCGCGAGAAATGTGCGCGCCGGCGGAGACAGTCGGGCCTCCATAAAATTCGCCGTAGCCGTATCATCTATCCGGCGCACAGTGACCCCTTTGGAACGGCATGCAGGAAGCGCCAAGAACGTGTGCGTGAAATCCTGGATAGTGCCTATGAAATGAGGATAAGAAAGCAGGACCCGGCCCGCAGGGTCGGTGCCTATGCGCTCCACAATTTCGTTCTTGGCGGTGTTCGTGTGGGTGAGTACGCTTATGCCTTGATGACGCGCAGACCATTTCTCTGCGAGCAGAATAAGCTTCAGACCTATGACCGTCGTCTTGCCGGCACCAGGGCATGCGTGCACGCTTTGGTAGTTCCGGATCGCGCTGCGACGCGCCTCGTCGAGGACAAGCTGGTGCTGCCCAGCGCCATTGAGCCTTGCAAGTAAGGCTTCGATTGCAGCATCATCAAGCTGCGGCAGCATTTTCTGCATCTTCCTGCGCGAGGGGATTGAGCGTCACGCCGGTAACATGTTCCAAAGCGTTCACGATGTAGGTGGGCAGCTTTGCTTTCAGGGCATCGCGGCGAGCGAGTGTCGCTTCCGCATCGGCGTTTCGTCGTGCTTCAGCATGTTCGGCGTTTTCGCCTGCTGGTGGCTGCGTAACCACCGGGCCGAAACGCTTTGCGAGAAGTGCGGAGAGCTTATAGGCGACCTCCGTCTTGCCACCGCTAGATTCCGCGATGTCTTTGAAGATTGCGATCGCGCGCAGCTCATCGTCGTCGTTCGGAAGCGCGTCGTAGCCTTCGCTATTTCCTTTCAGCGCTTCAAAGACTTCCGCTGACAGTCCGGCACGAATAAGCGAGTACTCAAACGTCCAGTGGTCGGAAATCTCCACCCTGACATTCTGCCCGGCCGCACTTTTTCGCGTCGTAATCCATTGGGTCCTGCCACCGGGATTCTCGGCGTAGTGGGATTCCCAATAGGCCCGGTTGCGCGGTACCGCCTTTTTGAAACCGTAGACGTTTCCCTCTGCAATCTTCGCGCGCTCTGGCCGCAGGTCGAGATCGCGCACGCATGCGACACGTGTGTTGAGCCATTCCGCCGGCAGCGCATCTTTTCCCTTGCGCTGAAATATGCGTGCAAAATGCCCGAACGCCAGACTCCCGACATTGACCACCGATACGCCGTAATCCTCGAACGCCACGCCTAGCAGCTCAGCAATCGTAGGCAGCAGAATATTCTCGCCGTCCCCTTCGACCAGTAGGACGCCTTTCGCGAAGAACAGATTGGATTTTGTGACGTCCAAGAATTTTTCCAGGAAGACGTAGTTCTCCGGCTCAAGCTGGGTTTCGCTCGCGCGAAGGGAGAACGCCTTCCCGCCCGACATGATTATCAAGTGCTCCAAGGGGGCCTTGGAAGCCAGGTTGGGGCTGTGGGTCGTGAGAATGCTCTGCAGCGATGCGTTGCGCCCGCTGAAGCCTTCACGCAAAGCCTTCAGGAATTTCATCTGGAGTTGAGGGTGAAGATGCGCTTCAGGCTCCTCGATAAGCAAGAGCGGAAAGTCTTGTTGTTCCTGTTCGAGAAGGAGCAACTCGGTCGCCATAAAAAGAAGATTGCTATATCCCAATCCCTGATGGCGCTCCTGAGCGTCTATCAAAAGCTGAAGCCTTTCCAATATCGCGCGGAACATCTGCCGGCGCTCAACGCCTGTTAGCTCCGCAAGATCGGTTCCCCCCATAATGCTGATGAGCGGGCTCAACGTGTTCGATTTGAAATCCAAATCTCGCAGTTGCGTCTGAACGCGTCCCTTGGAAGACAGGACGCCCTCATTCTCCATGATTGACTGGTTTGCCGTGACAATGGCGGCGAGAAGTTGCGCGATGGCGGGCTCGTTGAATTGCTCGGATGACTCCAATATCTGAGCAAGCCGCGAGCCTCTTCCGCCCATCAGTTCAGCCTCAGCGTCGCGTAGCGGTCTCAGATAAGTGGCCGCCAGAAATTCCCTCGCTTCGCGTTCGATCGCCGGTCCGTCCGCATTTGCACCCGAGCGTATGTCGGTCCGAATCTGTCTCGTCCCGCGCACCAAGTGAGAGGTCTGCTGAGCCAGAAGATTCAGATAGAGAACGGGGGTTCGACCTGTGCCGTCCGCCTTCCTTTCATGCGTCAAGTGCTCAACAAAGGCGCCAGCTTGTCTGGTATTGATGTCCTCGAACTTTAGCTGGATGGAGAAAGCGTTTGTCCCTTTGCGGAAATCGCGGTCTTGAATACGAACCCACTCTCCGGAGTTGACGGACAGCGCGTATCGCAGCGCATCCACGAGGCACGTCTTTCCGCTGTTATTCTCGCCCACGATTACATTGATTCCGCTGTTCAGACGGACGGTGAAATCCTGAAACAGTCGGAAATTCGTGATCGCTACATTGGATAAAAACATGATCTCCCCTCGGGGTGAGGTTACCCGCCACGCTTGCATCGCGCCACGGATTTCGCGCTGATCAAAGCTCATTACTGTATTCTGGAAATACATTCATCCGCCCCGGCAAGCCGGCCGGGCTCTATCTCGCGAGATGCTCGACCGAATTTGCGTTTCGCGCTTTCGGCCCATGCGGGTTACGATCCCTGGCGCTTAAGATGGCGCGGCCAGAGTGGCCGAAAGTCCTGATCTCCACGCGCGTGTTCCACGCGCTGCACCCGATTTGTCCAGCTTACACCGACGCTGGGGACGGTTCCCAATAGCCGAAGTCCAGCCGGCCCGACACGCCGATATGAGCAATACTCTCTCCTAAGAGCCAGCGTTCGCGGGCAACTTTTCGACATTTCAGGCAGATTTTGCGTCGAAAACCCCCTCACTTGCGGCAATACGTATGGTGCTGAGATCGACAAAATCTTCTTGCTATGGTGCAGAGTAGCAATCTCTGCATCTCCAGCCGAAATCGTCCCACGCATCCTCAAAGACCGACATAGGGGTACGTACCAATAGGTCATTGGTTTCCAGTTGCTTTCGATCCGGACAGCACGCCCTTAAAGACTGACAACGAGGACACCTGATCCAACATAGAGCACATGTTGTTTGGACTATCGAAATTGAAGCCTTGGCATTTTTGATCGGCCGCACAGGCCAACACGCAATTGGCATAGCTGCTTGGCTCGTTCGAATACGAGTCTCCCACAACAACAGAGTTCTTATAAAAGACGAGACTGGAAAGCTGGACTTTGCTGGCCACCGACGGTTTTGCCCCCGCCGCGGCATCGGAAGCTCTTACCAAAATCGACGCATCGGCTTTCATAAAGCAGGCGGAATGTTTCTTGTCGTAGGTGATGGCCTGACATTGATCGTCGCCTTCGCACCTGGTTTGGCATTGGTCGAATGAGATGTTCATGAGTGGCATTCCAGGTAGATCAAACCCCATCGCATCCCAGCCATCCTGGACGATCAGCTTTTTGGCGGCTTCAGCTCTGCCGGCCGGCACCTCATACTCAGTAGCGCTGAACGTTTTGCCGTCAAGCCAGGCACATTTCGAAGCGAGCTCCATCGCGGAACTCTCATTCAACCCAACGGACGCCAGCGTCGCAGGCGACGCAATGGGGGCCTGTGGCACAGCGGTCGGTGTAGGTCTGGTCACAAGGTCAGCGTTCACATCGACACCATTCATGAGCTTACGGGTATAACACCAGGCCCGATCCCAAGTAGGGTCGTTCTCTTGGCTGAAATAATGCCCAGACGTGAGCGTCCAGTGGGCGCCCTCGAAGTCGACTTCTTTCGTCAGGAACTTATTGAAATCCACCGTCGTCTTGTCATTGCCGCCAGGCAGTGGAGCGGGCGGAGGATTGGTTGGCTTTGCTTCCGGGATCGGAACGGGCCTGTCCGACTTCGGTTGGGTCGTCGTTTCGGGCGGTTCTATCCTGTCTGTGCGCTTGTCCTGCGGTTTGTCCACATACACAGGCGGCAGCTTGGCTTCTCTGCCAAAGAACAAGGATGCCCCGTAGCCGATGCCGACTGCAGCGACCGCCACAGCCAGGCCCGTCATTATCCTACGAAAAGCATTTGCGCGGGCCATCCTGTCATAGGCCGCGGCTTCAGCCTCCAGGGTAGGAATAGCCGCTTGCTTAACGACGAGGTCGACCGCCTTTTCGAGAAGCGCTGTGTTATGCCGGACCAGCACGCTTGCGACCGCCCTTGGCTGCTACCTGAACCAGATCGACGACTTCGGCAGGAAGGTCCTCACTCAGAGCCCTCCGTAGTGCATCGGGATCGTCAGTCAGGACCGGAACATAGAGGATTTCCTTCACCACCTTTTCGACCGGTACCTCGACCCGCTTTTCCACCTCCCTATCCACAGGCACTTCTACGGGCATCTTGACTGTTCGTACTCGACGCCAGCGCCATCTCAAAAGCATACGTCGGACCAGTCGCGACAATCGATTTTCCGAGCGTGATTCCGCCTGGGCCGCGATTCGCTGCAAGCCTAATGCCACCATTGCCGTGATGGGTCCGGCAAGCCCCGCGATAACCGCCAGTGACCCGAACCAGATTGCCGCTACTTTCCCGGCCTCCGGCTCGCTTACCTGTTCCGGCTTTTCACCATACCAACGGGCTGCAATTCGCCGGATCTGATCCGTGCGTGCCAGAGGTACTCGCTTTTTCTCGAGGTCGCTGAGCTGCTTTGCTATCTCGTCGCGTCTGGATTGGTTAGCCGAAATCACCTTTCCCTCAGCCGCTTCAGCTGATTGGGCCTCCGATAGATCCTCTCGCGCCTGAGCGAGGCGCCGTTCCCAATCGGCCGAAACCTCATCCAGTGATTTCTCAAGATCAGCGCGTCGATTCTGCAGCACCTGCCTCTGCTGATCCGTCATTGTTGGACTTTGCAGCCTTAGGCGGTCGAATTCAGCTCGGGCAGCCGCGATCTGCTGATCAAGCTCTTGGAGATGCGCGTCGTATTTTGCCTCAGTTTTCGAACGTGGATTGGCAAGTTTTCCAATCTCGTCTTCCCAACGCTTTGCGGACGCGGCATCCCCGCCTTCCCGCGCATCTTTGATCCGCTCGACGTAGCTGTTTCTCTGGCGTTCGAATTCCTGAACGGCTTGTTTTACCCTGTTATCCCTTTCTGCAACCAGGTCGGCACGTCGTTGGTCCTGTTCCTTCAGTTGTTCTCTCGCCTTGGATGCGTCGGGTGTCAGAGCAGTTGTCGCCTGAAGTTCCCCGTCGACATCCCCGATACGGACCTGAATTTCCTTGCGTGCCTTGTCGGCAAGGGCGCCAACCTCTTCAAGATCAGCTTTCGCCTTGGCAACCTGATCCGTCTGCTTTGCCGCTTCGTCCGAAGCAGTCAGCTTTGCATTTTCGCGGGTGAGCGTATCGATTTGATCGGCTATCTCCTCGTACTGCAGCTCTCGAAGGGTGCCGGCGCGCTCCAGCCCAAGCAACACAGTTTCGAAAGTGATCCCAGCAAGGAGCAAAAGGAACACCAGAAGTACCGGCTTCCAAAACCAGGAGGCGCTATACAAAAGGGTCGCTATCGGGATTTTTGTAAGCTCGGCGATCGAGACGATGAAGAACGGAGCGCTCGCCAGAACCAGATCCATTGCGGTGGCGGACTGGCTTGCTTCGAATGCCTGCACGCCCAGCATCAAGCCTGTAGCCAGACCGATGATTGACGCTGTGATCTCGAGTGCCCAAGCGCCACGGTACGTCCATTGACCGTAGCTTGCCAGCTTTTGGCTCATGCTTGCATTCACTAGGCACCCCCGCCTTATTTCCCCAATTCACCCTGCCATTTAGCTAAGGGGATTGCATCAAGAATTTTCGAGGCAGGAAGACCCCAACTCACAATCTGCAAATATCGTTACTTTCGGAGTCGGTCGAATGCCTCTGTTCTGGCTCAATGTGACGACTAGCTTATTCGCAATTGATAAGCGTGTTGCTCCGTGTCATTGTCACTGCGGGGATGGGCAATGTATCGGCTAAGACTGTTGTACCTCGGCGCGGCGCTCGCAGTATCGGGCTGCGCTGCCGATTACCTGAACAACTACGACACGATGACTTTGGCATCTGGCGATGCCAACGACACCAATCGTATTTTACAGACAATCGATCCATTCAACCCGCAAAGCAACAATACCCATATCGAGGATGATGGACAGCGATTGACCGCAGTGGTCCAGCGCTACCGGGGCGTTGCCCCACCCACCGCAGCGCTTGGGAGAGTTCCGAGAAGTGACGTTGACCTGGATTGTGCAGGTGGCAGAGGCGACAACCCGGTTGTTCAGGGACCGGTGGCAGTAGGACCTTCCGACCCCAACGGCCTCGATCGCAACCACAATGGTATTGGCTGTGAGAGCTGAAGCCAGAGCCTAGGGGGGATCGATGGCAAAAAGGCGCGCAGCAGGCTTAGCATGGCTCACTATCCTCGCGGCTGTGGCTTGGCATGGACCCGTCAAACACGACGCACCGCCCTTACCAACGCCCAAGGTCGAACCGGCGCCACTGGCCGAGCAGCCGATTGTAGCACATCTCGACCAGAAGGTGGCTGAGCCGGGAACTGCTAGACCGCCTGTCGGCGAACCTACACCGCTTGACGGACCGGCAAAGGCCGTGGATGGCGATACCATTGAAGTTAGCGGCAAACGCGTTCGGATTCACGGCATCGACGCTCCAGAATTCAACCAGCAGTGCGATGATGCGAAAAACTTCACGTACTCGTGCGGATGGCAGATCACCGCTGCGCTCCAAAAATTTCTGAACAGCGCGAAGATCGTTCGCTGCGAATTCGTTTCGTGGGATCAGTACGGACGGTACGTAGGGAGTTGCACGAGCCGAAAAGGGGTCGATCTAGGCGCCTGGCTAGTCAGCAGCGGCTTAGCACTTGATTGGCCGCGATATAGCGGTGGTGCGTATGCTGACCTGCAATCCAAAGCTCAGAAAGCTAAGCGCGGCATCTGGAGCGGCACGTTCGAAATCCCATCCCTATGGCGTGAGAAGGAGCAGGCGCGCATCCAACAAAAGCAGCAATTCTCCGCCATTACATCGCAGCCGCAGACAGAGGGTTATTCGTGCCAGCCGAGGCGATATTGCAAGCAGATCAGATCGTGTGCGGAAGCAAACTGGTACATGCAAAACTGCTCTTGGGGAGGAGCATTGGACCGAGATAACGACGGCATTCCGTGCGAAGGCACTTGCTAGGCCCTCGCCGGCCCACTTTTCGCGGCTGTGCGGCCTACATAGGAAACAACAGTGCTATACGCCGGAACCGGCGCTACTTGTAGGCCTGCCCTGCCCCGGTTGGTGCTCTCATTTCGTTCACTGTTGCTCATGAGCGGCGAAATCAGATTGCCCAAACCCGAATACGCACGCCGCCAGGCGTTCAGGCATCACTCCTGTGAGCACGACGGCTGCAGCAAAGACGCCGGTTGGGACTCCGCCAGCCCAAGCAGGCACCACGTTGGTTCTGCTTCGAGCACCGCGGAGAGGCGAACGATTGCTGGAGGAGCACCTGATGTCTGCCACCAATTCGTGCACGTACTGGAAAGCACCGCCGACCACATCGCTGACGGATCCCGAGCTGATCTACAGGTGCAGCTGCGCCGGGCGGCATTGCCGATCGGGAACGCCGGCGGTCTGAATCCCGATCCGCGCACCGACGAGGCGCTGACCAGCCGACCAGCCCGGGGGCCGAGATGGGAAGGCCAAGCCGGACCTGGTGGAAAAAATCGGCGAGTGGCTGGTGGCAAATGCCTTTCTGCCGTTGCAACAGGGCATAGATGAGGACAGCGTCACAGGCGGTTCCGCATAGCAGTTGGAACGCGGTTTTCAATATGCTTAACCGCATCGTGTGAAAGCCAGTCAGCTACCGCTTGCACCGCCCCATCAATGATGTTTGTTTATACCTGCGAATCTGGAGGGGGTCCCTTGCTTAGACGATGGTGTCGACGCCAGCCGGCGTGTTTCGGTTGGTCTGTATTTCTGCAGTTGTACTATCGCTTTTGGCCGTGATGCCATGGCCATATGGCTACTACCAGTTGCTGAGAGTGATCGTCTTTTTCGCAGGGATCTACTGCGGAATTTTCCTTCGCTCTACGGGGGCCGAACCATCGAATCAGTTGGCGCTTTTCGCGGCGGCGTTGACTTTCAATCCGTTCCTTCCCGTTCATCTGCCGAGGGAAATTTGGGCGGTGTTCAATCTCGCCGCTGCTTGCCTGTTTGGTTTCGCGGCATACCGCGCTACTAAGACTGAAGGCTGAAAATGGAAGCAGCGCAGACCAACAACTCCAAGGGTTCGCTTTTGCTCCAGACGCTTGTGGCGATGGTGCTAGCGTTCGTCGTCTATATGGTCGTCGCCACAATTGCATGCATGGTGATCTATTTCAGCCAGACTCTGCTTACCGTTGTTCGCCCGGGCATCATCGCATTTTTCGCCATGGTGATCGGGTCTGTGATTGGCATGATTGCCGCTAGAAAGGCATGCGACACGGTCCTGCGCGGATATTCCGGCAAAGTAGTTTTTGTCATGTTCGCTGGGCTGGGTCTGCGGCAGTGGCGGCCGAAATTGTTCTCGTGCCAAGGCCAGGAGCGCAAGGTGCGTTTGATGCGGTAGAGGTTCTGAAAAAACAAGGACGAGTTTGATCACCGGCCGCGGAGTATATCTTTGCTGCGTCAATCCTTCGAGGACGACGTTGACAACAAGCGTGCCCAAGTCTCTCCACGAATTGCATGCTGAGTTGGCATTGATCGATCGCGAACTGCGCTTGGGGTGACTTGGCTGACGACCATCAATCACAATCAATCCGGCCTAGGGCGCATCGTGAGCTGAAAAACTGCGCCCCATCCCCATTGTCCGGAAAGGGGCCGTTTTCTAGACGTTCGCTTCTCGGCGATCGAAGATCGAATGGCTGCCAATGATGCGCGAGAGAGTTGTAGCCTCGACCTCTCCCTTACCAAGGGAGTGCTCTACCACTGAGCTACCGCAGCGACGCGCGCCTCAATAGCCGCTGCCGCCTTGAATTGCAAGGCGTTGCGGCCGCCTTTAACACCCTGCGCCGTTTTGGCTCGATGTTGCCAAAGTGATTACAAACTGGCTCGGCACGTGCCCCGGCCTACACCGGTCTGGCGAGAGCTACACCGTTTTTGTTGCCGGAACGTTGCCAGTCTGGACGCGAATTGGAATAGAGTCCCGTACAGAGGTTTCTCGCACCCCCGTCCTTCACTCACTGCCTACGAAGGCCTTCGCGCGCGTCCTTGCCCTGTCCCCGGGGCGAATGGATGCCGTTCGGACCTCGGGCCTGACCCCGAAATCGACTTTGCGCTATGACCGATGGCGGCGCTAAGCTGCCCGAGTGGCTCGCCTGGCGCTCCAAGCACGTGACAGCGGCGATCGAGCGAGAGCATGAAGACAGCGGTGCGGTTTCAATATGCCTGTTTAAGCAGATGTCCTCGCGATCTTCGAGCCAGAAGATCCTCGCCCGGGCTTTCCGGTTCATATTTTCCGGCACCAGGATGAGGCCGGACTTATCCGCTGCGTCACCGATGAACTCGCCAATTTGGCGCGCGACGCCATCATGGAGCAGCTGCAGATTGACGTGGCCACGGACATGCGTGGCGAAGCATTGGCGCGGCCGAGAACGGGGAAGCCAGCCGCTCGCCATGCGCGCGACTGGTAGCCTCTTTCAGCCGCCCTTCGCCTTCGCATAGTCATTCCGCTCGCGCGGCCATTTCGAGACCGGGTCGGTCAAGGTGTGACGGATGAAGCCAAGATTCTTGTCGTCCCGCCCGCCTCGCGACAACGCGGGCAATAAAGGGCCTGACGCAAGGCGGCCTCGCCGGAAGGATAGTCAAATCCGCGGCGGCGCGCGATGCTCAGGCCGAGCGGTTCGGGAATTTCCTGCTCGAAGACCTGCAGCTATGAATCCACGGGCACAGGTCCCGCCTCTTGAAATGGGTGCGTGATCCCTAACGGGCCAAGATAGGTCGATCAACCGCCGTTCATCGGCGACCCGTGCTAGGACCATGACTTGCGCTGGAGCGCCGCATTATTCCGCGGCTATTCTTGGAGCGCACTTACTGGCTAGCAGAACCGCGATTTCATCAACCGCCTGCGCCGCTCGCTTCAGGATCAGTTCGGACCGAAGCACACCATCGGTGAAGTCTTTGTCGGTCGCGTACACGGCTGTGGGCAGCGCGAAAGCCTCGAAGAAGCCAAATAGCGGCCTGAGTTGATGCTCAACGACAAGGGCATGGCGCTCGCCGCCCCCGGTGGCTGTGAGAAGCACGGGCTTACCTCTCAAGGCCGTTGGATCAAGCAAGTCGAAAAAGTGCTTGAACAGTCCGGTATAGCTACCCTTGTATGTCGGAGAGCCGACGACGAGCACGTCCGCGGCGACAACATCTGCGACTACGGTTTGGGCTTGCGCGTCGAGGTCGCGCTGCCATTTGGCGGCCCCCAGCGACGGACCAACATCCTCGATATCATAGGTTCGATGGGAAAGGTGGTGGCGGCCTGCGATGTTCTGAACGACGAGGTCGACGAAAGCGCGGGTCTTCGAGGGTCGGCTGAAGTTCCCCGAAAAACCGACGATTGATGGATTTGACATAAGCCGAACTCCGATGGTCAAACTCAGACGTAAGCGGGCTTGCACGGCACCAGCGATGCTGCGTGGACCACTTCTCTCCTCTAGGCAAGAAATCGACCTGCCTAAGACGCCGCTACTCGGACACCGGCGCCCCGGCCGCGCCCAAACTCCAGATCCCAGCCGCGTTCCTTGAGGGGCAATTCACCCTGCAGTCCGAGCCGCGGAAACAGCAGTTCGGCAACATTGAAAGCTTCCTCCAGATGCGGATAGGCGGAGGCAATAACCGTCTCCACGCCTATTTCCTGATATTCACGGATACGGGTGGCAACGCTTTCCGCACTCCCGACAAGCGCGGTGCCGGCACCTCCTCGGACGAGACCCAGCCCAGCCCATAGATTGGGGGCTATAACCAGCTTGTCGCGGCGTCCCTGGTGCAGAGCGGAGATGCGCTTTTGCCCGACCGACTCCGAAACTTTGGTAAATTGATGCTGGGCTTCAGCGATCACGTCGTCAGTGACGCGGCTGATCAGTCGATCCGCCGCCGCCCAGGCCTCCTCCTCCGTTTCACGCACGATCAGATTTATGCGCAGTCCAAAACGGATTTTGCGACCTTGAGCCGCCGCTCGTGCCCTGACTCTATCGAACTTCTCCTTCACCTGCTCGACGGGTTCACCCCAACTCAGATAGACATCGGTGTGTTTGGCGGCGACCTCGATGCCCGCCTCCGAAGACCCGCCGAACCAAAGTGGCGGATAGGGTTGCTGGACCGGCGGGAAAGAAATGTCGGTGCCGTGAGCAGATAGATACTTGCCCTCAAAGTCGGCCGGCTCTCCGGACAGGATACGGCGCCAGATCGTGAGGAATTCATCAGTCTGGGCATAGCGCTCGTCATGACCGAGCTTGTTGCCGTCGCCGGCAAGGTCGGCCGGATCAGCGCCGGTGACGACGTTGAGCAGCACCCGGCCGCCGGAAATGCGGTCCAGCGTGGCGGCATGGCGCGCGAACAGTGCCGGCGTCCCACTGCCCGGCCGCAGCGCCACCAGGAATTTCAGCCGTTCGGTGAGCGGGATCAGCCCGGCGGCCACGATCCAGGCGTCCTCACACCGTGTTCCGGTTGGCAGGAGCACGCCCTTGAAGCCAAGCCGGTCGGCGGCCTGCGCGATCTCCTTGAGATAGCCGAAGGTTGCCGGCCGGTGACGCTCGTCGGTGGCGAGATAGGGGCCGTCGCCATGGGTCGGCAGGTACCAGTAGATATCGAGCGGGCGGGTGCTGTTGCCGGACATCGGATTGTTTCCTTCAATGATTGTGGAATCTATGGGAGGCAAGCCTCAGAGCTTGCCTTTCCAGGGGATCAGGCGATGTTCCAGCCAGCGCATGCCGCTGGTGAAGGCGAAGGCGAGCACGGCGATGACGATGAGGCCGACGAACACGACGTCGGTCGCCAGGAAATTGGCCGCCGACATGATCATGTAGCCGAGCCCGGACTGGGCTGCGATCAGCTCGGCCGCGACCAGCGTCGACAGTCCGGCGCCGATGGCGATCTTCAGGCCGGTCAGGATTTCCGGCAGAGCGGACGGCAGGATGATGCTGGTGAAGAGTTGCAGCCGGCTGGCGCCGAGGGACAGCGCGGCGTTGAGGCGTTCGACGGGCACCGATCGCACGCCCGCCTGTGCCGCAAAGCAGATCGGGGCGAACGTCGACAGCGACAGCAGAACGATCTTGGAGGTTTCGCCGATACCGAGCCAGATGATCAGCAGCGGCAGGTAGGCCAGCGGCGGCAAGCCCCAATAGAGATCGATCGGCACGCTGAAGATGCCCTTGACCCAACGATTGAGCCCCATGAGCAGGCCAAGCGGAATGCCGACGAAAATGCCGACGCCGAGAGCAGCGGCAATGCGGCCGAGGCTTGCCAGCGTGTGGTCGAGCAGAGTGCCGTTGGCATAGCCGTCCGCCGCGACGGCGTTGAACTGGGTCAGCACGTCGACCGGCGACGGCAGGAACAGCGGCGACGCCCAGCCGAGTTGCGCGGCGAGTACCCACAATGCGATCAGCGCCGCCAACGTCACCAGGCTGATGCCGAACGTGCTTGCCGATGCTGAGCTGCGCGGCGGGGGAGACGGCCTCAGCTGAGCCGTGGCGGGAGGGAACGGGGTTCGGGAATTGGCGGCGAGCGTCATTGCAAGGTTCCTCTGCGGGCGCCTTCCGGCTGGTGGATGAGCGAGCGGATTTCCTGCCGCAGCTCGATGAAGCGCGGGTGGGACTGGATCGGCCCGATATCGCCGCTTTCGGCGAAATCGCGCACGAAATCGGCATCGAAGCGCGCAACGATGCGGCCCGGCCGGGGTGACATCACGACGATGGTCGTGCCGAGTGTGAGGGCTTCCTCGATCGAATGGGTGATGAACAGGATCTGCTTGCCGGTTTTGGCCCAGACGGAAGCCAGAAGCTGCTGCATCGTCTCGCGGGTCAGGCTG
This sequence comes from Mesorhizobium sp. WSM3868, assembly GCF_002294785.1. Classification (NCBI taxonomy): domain Bacteria; kingdom Pseudomonadati; phylum Pseudomonadota; class Alphaproteobacteria; order Hyphomicrobiales; family Phyllobacteriaceae; genus Mesorhizobium; species Mesorhizobium sp. WSM3868. Next base: position 226,903 of record NZ_NSGB01000009.1, read on the forward strand.
TCGAGGGCGCCGAATGGCTCGTCCATCAAAAGGATTTTCGGATCGGTGGCCAGCGCCCGGGCGATGCCGACGCGCTGGCGCATGCCGCCCGACAGTTCGTAGGGTGGCTTTTCGGCGAAATCGGCGAGCCCGACCAGTTCAAGAAGGTGCCTCGACCGCTCATGGCGTTCGCCGCGCGAGACGCCCCGGTACTTCAGGCCGAGCGCGACGTTGTCCAGCACATTAGCCCATGGCAGCAGGGTGTCTTTCTGGAACACGACGCCGCGATCGCCGCCCGGCGCCGCGATTTCGCGTCCATCAAGCGTGATCGCGCCTTCGGTGAGCGGCAGGAAGCCGGCGATCGCGTTCAGCAATGTCGACTTGCCGCACCCGGAAGCGCCGACCGAGACAACGATGGAAGCGGGAGCGATATCGAGCGACACGTGATCGAGCGCATGCACGTGCTGGCCGTCGGAACCCGGAAAGGTTACGCTGGCATCGCGGATTCGAAGCATGGTGGCCTCCAGGCGATCTGGCTGGCGTGCCAGCCAGATCGGCGTTTCCTTCAGGGATTGCTAGTTCGAGGCCTTGGCCACTGCCGCATATTGCGGATCGGCGAAGGCCGCGTAGCTGTCCTTGATCGAGGTGATCTTGTGCTGGTCCTTCAGGAAGCTCGCCGTGTCCTTGAGGATTTTCGCCACCGCGCTCTTCTCGCCGCCGCCCAGCCATTTGTCTGAGACCTGTTCGTCGAGCGGCGGGACAACCGTCGTCTTCAACTGCTCCGAATTCTCGGCCGCCGTGCCGCCTTGCAATTTCGCGATCAGTTTGGCGCTCTCGGACTCCGGGCCCCAGGCGGTCGGGTTACTCAGATAGGCCTGGTTGTAGCCGTCGATCAGCCTGACATACTGGCCGAGGAACTCCGGATTGGCCTTGGCGAACGCGCCGGTGACGACCAGTGCGCTGAAGGTCGGCGCGCCGCGATCAGCGACTTGGCCGGCAGTGAGCAGGATCTTGCCGTTCTTCTTCAGCTCAGAAAGTGCCGGATCCCAGACGAAGCCGCCGTCGATGTCGCCGCGCTTCCAGGCCGCGACGATCTCGGGCTGCGGAATGGCGATAACCTGCGTTTCCTTCTCGGAGATGCCTTCCTGCTTGAGCACGGCCAGAAGCTGGTAGTGGTCCGTCGAGACCGGCGCCGCGGCGAGCTTCTTGCCGCGCAGGTCCGCCGGCGACTTGATTTCTGGCCGCACCACCAGTGCCTCGCCGTCGCGCGACACGGACGAGATGTAGAACGCCTTCACGTCGAGGCCCTTGCTGACGGCAGCCGAGAACGGGCTCGATCCGACATCGCCGATCTGGACGTCGCCGGAGGCGATGGCTGCGAAAATGTCGGCACCGGAATTGAAACGGCGGAATTCGATGTTCCATCCGGTCTTCCTGGCAAGGTCGCCATTGGCGATGCCAAGGTTATAGGGATTAGCCCCGGTTTGGTAGGCAATGACGACCTTCTTCTCGTCGGCATGAGCCATTCCAGAAGAGGCCGCCGCTGCGAGCGCAACCAGGGCGGCGGAAATCAGTTTTCGCATGAGATCGATCCTTTGAGCGGAGGGTCCACCCTCGATTGCCCGCTCCATCCAGAGCGTCGCCTCAAAATCTACTGAATTTATAGATTTAGACAGGAACGATTTTCCGAATGACAAGAGAGGAGCGGAAAATTGGCTCTCATCTCTGTCGTCATGCAGCCCAGGTCCGACGCATGATCGTGCGCTGAGATGGAGCTTTCTCTTTCCTTCCGCGCGCCGGCCCAGGGAGTCGAGCAGCCCGGTTTCCAGAGGAAACACGGCGGCGCCGCGGACATCTGACGGAGCCAAGCTCCATGCGCCGGCCTCGAAACCAAAGAAGCACTCGCGCGTTGGGCGCGATTGAGCCATTTCGTCTGGAGTATGGGGGCGCGTGAGAGTGGTCAAGCCAACGTCGCGTAAGGCAATCCCTGGGGCGAGCGCTCCTCAAGCGAAGTCGTCTATGCGTGACCGAACCAATTTAGCGCTGCCGACTTTTCGGCCCGTCCAGCTCGCAACGCTCGTAGATACCGTCCCTGCCGGCGACCGCTGGCTCCACGAAATGAAATATGACGGCTATCGCATTCTTGTTGCCGTCGGCGGTGGCGAATCGCGTGCCTACACGCGATCTGGCCTGGACTGGTCTCAGCGTTTTCCTTCCATTCTTTCGGACGCCCGCAAGCTCCAAGTCCGCTCCGCCCTGATCGACGGCGAGGCCGTCGTTGTCGATGCCGACGGAAGATCAAACTTCCAGGCGCTTCAGAACGCATTGAAGGGTGCGCCAGCCACTATCGACTTTTATGCCTTCGACCTCCTTCAGCTCGACGGTGAAGATCTTACCAGGCGTCCCCTCCTTGAACGCAAAGAGAAGCTGGCGGCAATTTTGCCCTCGGACAACCCAGTCCTTCGTTACTCCGATCATATCCTCGGTCGCGGAGAAGAGCTGCTCGATCGCTTTTGCGCGGCCGGTCTCGAGGGAGTTGTTTCGAAGCTCGCCGATTCGACTTACGTGGGAGCCCGCGGCGGAAGCTGGCTCAAGATCAAGTGCATCAAGCGGCAGGAATTCGTGATTGTCGGCTGGACGCCGTCCGATAAGGTCCGCGCGTTCCGGTCATTGATCCTCGGGGTGCATGACGGTGGCAAGCTGCGTTATGCCGGGAAGGTCGGCACCGGCTTCGATACGGCTGAACTTTTCCGTCTCATGAGAATCATGGCACCGCTCGAGCAGAAGGCCGCGACCGTCGAGGCCCCGCGAGCCGAAGTTCGCGGAGCACACTGGCTTCGGCCCAAGCTGGTCGCGGAGATCGCTTTCACCGAGGTGACCAACGAAGGAACGCTGAGACATCCGAGCTATCTCGGTCTGCGCGAAGACAAGAAGCCGGAGGCTGTCGTTCTGGAGACGGAACGTCGCACGGCCAATCTGACCATGCCGCGGGCTCACACCATCGCCATCAGCAACCGTGACCGCGTGATCTATCCGGAGTCCAATATCACCAAGGGCCAGCTTGCCGACCACTACGCGGCCGTCGCGGAGATCATGCTTCCCTGGGTCGGCAATCGGCCGATCAGCCTGGTTCGGTGCCCCCAGGGCCGGGCCAAGAAGTGCTTTTTCCAGAAGCATGATGCCGGGAGCTTTGGCGACAAAGTCCACCAAGTGGGTATCACCGAAAAGGACGGCCACGAGGAGCCATACCTTTATGTCGACGATGCCAATGGGCTGATGACTTGCGTCCAGATGGGAACGATCGAGCTGCATGGGTGGGGAGCTCGGATCGAGGATGTCGAAAAGCCCGACCGCCTTGTGTTCGACCTCGACCCCGATGAGGGTCTCGATTTCGAAGCTGTCCGCGCGGCTGCCTTCCAGTTTCGTGATATTCTGAAATCGTTGGGACTTACGACCTTCCCGATGCTGACGGGAGGCAAAGGGGTGCATGTAATCGCGCCCCTCACCCCTCAGGCCGAGTGGCCGCAAGTAAAAAACTTCGCCTCTCGCCTCGCTCAGGCGGTCGCTCAGAGCGATCCGGCCCACTTTACGGCCGCGCTGTCGAAGGCGCGCCGGAAAGGTCGCATCTTTGTGGACTATTTGCGCAACCAACGCGGGGCGACCGCGATCATGCCCTACAGCGCAAGGTCCCGACCGGGCGCTCCGGTCGCGGCGCCGATCACCTGGGCGGAGATGAAGACGATTGATGCGCCCTCGCATTTCCACGTCGGCGACGCTCCTGAATTGAAGAAACGCGCGGCCTACAAAGCTCTGGCGGGATGGGGTCGCGCCGACCAATCGTTGCCGAATCTGTAGCACCCCACTCCGGGAAACGGCAGCAAGCATGGCGTGAGCGCTTCGCTGCCTTGCCTGATTGGAACCTGCGGAGATTGGCCCCGTTTGCCTCGACCATGTCAAAAACCGATCCGCGGACCGTCGCCAGCCTGCTAAGGGAATACGCACATCGCTCGTCGCTGCGCGGAGGCAATCCCTATCGCACCAAGGCTTACCTGCGGGCGGCGGATAGTCTGACTGCACTGTCGCAGCCGCTTGACCGGAT